>JBPYEF010000373.1:0-7280 GCA_051985875.1 Hyphomicrobiaceae bacterium | reverse complement strand
GGCAACCCGAGGATGGCGCACAGCTCTGCGGAGAAGCGCGTTCGGTTGCGTTCCAGATCTGAATCATAAATGCCGATGCCCCCGACCTGAACGGCCAGGCGCAGCAACTCGCCCTCGTTTACGGCGGCGATTGGGTCGGCGCCCGCGTTGCCAGACGTGCTCATCACGGACCTCGATTGACCGCACGCGCGAATTTTGCGGTACCCTGGGCAATCGAGCATCGGGGAAAACCCCGAGGTAGGGGCGCCAAAATGTCTCAGCGATGGTCGCCGTGCGCCGCCGGTTAACGTTGAAACGCACCGACACGCGCCAGCAGTGACGAGCCCGCGCCGTCCCGCTTTGTTCTATTCGCGACACTTCGGAATTCGCCGTAGCAAAACGGCTGTGCTTCGTCCGACTAATACCGGGGAATTTCCCGCCGCATATTTATACTGACCAGAATAAAGGAGGCTATCATGTCGACCGCGACCATAAAGCGCGTAGTCACCGAACAGCTTGATCCCCGCGAACAGCATGCCCGGATCGCCAGCCCGCGTTCCGGACTGTCGTTGTTTCTCCGCTACCTACCGGCCACTCCTGACGCGGGCGTTGCCGAACGCGTCGTTCTCTACGTTCACGGCGGTACCTTCCCGTCCGGGCTGTCGATCGCGCACCGATTCGACGGCTGGTCCTGGCGGGATGAGTTGTGCGCGGCCGGGTTCCACGTCTGGGCGCTGGATTTCCACGGTTTCGGCCGATCTGATCCATATCCCGAGATGGCGTCGGCCGCCGATCGGCTGCCGCCGCTCGGACGCGCCGAGGAGGCGCAATACCAGCTCGAGCAGGCGGTTCGGTTCATCCGCGCCCGCCATCAGCCGAAGCACTTCGCCATCATCGCCCATTCGTGGGGTTGCATCGTGTCCGGTCTGCTCGCCGGTCGCTGCCCCGATCTCGTCGACCGCATGGTTTTCTTCGGCCCGATTGCCCGGCGCCCACGGACCGGGGAACCGGTCCGCCTGCCGGGTTGGAGGCTGATCTCGCTCAAAGACCAATGGGATCGCTTCACCGAGACGGTGCCAAAGGGCGCAGTGCCGGTGCTGTCGCCGCGTCACTTCGACGATTGGGGAGAGCGCTATCTCGACGTTGATGCGGACAGCCGCACCCGCTCGCCCGCGGCGGTCAAGGTCCCGAGCGGGGCCTTTCAGGACATCTTCGACGCCTGGGCCGGAGAGCTCGCCTACGAGCCGCGGCACATTCGGGCGCCGGTCGCGATCATCCGTGGCGAGTGGGACGCCTTCTGCACCGATCAGGACGCACGCTGGCTGTTCGACGCGCTCACGCAATCGCCCAGCAAGCGCGACATCAAGATCGGCCGCGGCACCCACCTGATGCACCTGGAGACCATGCGCTACGCGCTCTATCGCGAGAGCATCGCCTTTCTCGACGAGGCCAGCGCCGACCTCCCTCGCCCCGGCGCAATGAACAGGTGATAGGAGCCCGCCATGTTTGCTGTAATCTTCGCTGTTCAACCCAAGAAGGCACGCTGGAACGACTACCTCGATCTCGCCAAATACCTCAAGCCGAAGCTCGAAGCGATCGACGGCTTCATCGACAACGATCGGTTCGAGAGCAAGGCCCAACCGGGCAAGATCCTGTCGCTTTCAACATGGCGCGACGAAAAGTCCGTTGTCCGCTGGCGTACGCAGGGCGAGCACCACGGCGTGCAGCAGAAAGGGCGGTTCGAGATCTTCGAGGACTATCATCTGCGTGTGGGCGAGATCACCCACGACAGTAAGCCACCGCAGGGACTGCGCGTGGAAGAGCAACGCTTCGACACGACCGTGACCGGAAACGCAAAGGTGGCGACCATCACGGAGCTGACGCCGAACAAGGATGGTGCCCTCGATCCGACCGCCGCCACATTAGCGGCGCAATTGGCTCTCGACACGAACCACAAAGGCTTGCTCGACGTCGAGACGTTCGCAAGCATCTACCATCCGGGCAAGCTCCTGCTCTTGGCATCCTGGGTCGATGCCAAGGCCGCCGGCACGTGGATCCCACTTCGTCCCGATGGAGCCAAGAGCATGCGACACCGGCAGGTGCGCATCATCCGCGACTACGGCATGTTCGACCGCCGCGAGGCGCCTCAGTACTATCGCGAGGTCATGGGCTCGCACGGCATCGCCGCGCACTGATAGTCAAATCTAGAGCACCCCGCGCATCGCGTTGGTGCGGTACCGAAGGGCAAGCTGATGGTGCGGGAAGCCGATGCGGCTGACGCCGCGCCAGCCCGGGCGGGGCCCCCCGCAGCCCGGCAGGGCCGGGGCAGTCGCGCCGCGCTGGATTGAGCGCCGTCGGCCACACCCGATCCCTACCCCGGCTGCGAGCCGGCGAGCTGCGGACGTCGCAGCTGAAGGGGCGGAAATGTGCGCGCCGGCTCGGCCTGAACGCCGCCGCGCACGGCCACATCGCCGCTAGAGACGATCTCCGCCCCCGCCGTTGCTATCTTGGCGTTGCCGTGCAAGTCGCTCTGCCGCCGCATATGCGATGCAGATTGCGATTCCCTCCGCAGCCGCTGCGACCTCCTTCAGCTCTGGGAAGGACGGCGCAATGCGCAAATTGCTATCCAGGGGGTCCCTGCGATAGGGAAAGGTCTGGCCCGCCGGCACCATCTGGATACCAGCCTCCTTGGCCAGCGCAACGACGCGAGCAGCGCATCCTTCGAGCACGTCGACGCTGACGAAGTATCCACCGCGCGGCTTCGTCCAACGTGCGAAGCCGGTCCCCTGCAGACGCCGCTCCAACGCCGCGTCAACGGCCCTGAATTTCGGCTGCAGCAGCTTGCGATGCGCGGCCATCAGGCGCTCGATCCCCGTCTGATCGCGCAAGAAGCGCACGTGCCGCAGCTGGTTGAGCTTGTCGGGTCCGATCGTTCGCGTCGCGCTGCGCGCAACGTACCATTTGATATTGGCTTCGGAGGCGGCGAGCAGCGCCAGCCCACCTCCGGCAAAGGTTATTTTGGAGGTCGAAGCGAACACCAACGGCCGGTCCGCATGTCCGGCTTGTGCCGAAAGCTCGAGAATGTTGGCAATCTCGACGTGCCGATCGGTTAAGTGATGGACACCATAGGCATTGTCCCAAAAAACGCGAAAATCCGCCGCGCCCGTGCGCATCCGGGCAATGCGCTGGATTACCTCCTCCGAATAGGTTTCGCTGGTTGGATTGCTGTATTTGGGCACGCACCACATGCCCCGAACCGATGCATCGCGGGCGAAGCGCTCAACGATGTCCATGTCCGGACCATGTCCCGTCAGGGGAACGGGGATCATGCGGATCCCGTATTCTTCGCAGATGCCGAAGTGACGGTCATAGCCGGGTGCCGGGCATAGAAACGCGATTGGCTGGGCTGCGCTCCAGGGCGCGGTGCCGCCCGGCACCCCCTTGAGGAGGGCGTAGACAATGCAGTCGTGCATCAGTGCGAGGCTGGAGTTGTTGCCGATGACGATGCGCTCGAGAGGAGCGCCCATCATGGTGGCGAACATGGCGCGCGCCTCGGGCAGGCCTTGCGCGCTGCCGAAGTAGTTGCGTGCATCGCCACCGTCGCTCTGAAAGAAGTCGCCGTTGCCCGGCAGGTTCAGCATTGCGTTCGCCAGGTCAAGTTGCTCGGCGCTGGGTTTGCCGCGTGTCATGTCGATCTTCAACCCTGCCCGGCACAGGGCCGAGAAGTCGGCCTTGGCGCGTTCGAGCCCGGCGTTATCGGCGGCAGCGCGCGGTGGCGTCGGATGCATCGGGACCTTGCTTTCAATCACCTGGGCAAAACAGCGAACCGCTTGTCGCTTTCCGGGCAAGCAGCCGGGTCGCAATCCCCCGCACCTGCCGGTAGCTCTGGCATACGCGGCGCCATAGAGGAAGGCGCCAATCGCGCGCGATCGCAACGGCAGCGTTCACGCCGGGATCGCGGGCACCCGTCGCCGCCGCGATGTTGACGAACACGCGGCGGCGCCGGTCGACACGGGGGATACCTATATCTGATGGAAATGGCAACCGGTGGCGGCGCGCGCCGGCATGCCGAGCGTACACAACCTGGAGAAAAGCAAGATGCACATCGTACGGGCAAGACCGCGATCGTGACGGGCTCCACCGCCGGAGCGATCTCGGCGCTGCAGAAGGATGCGCCGCACTGGTCGCGGCCGAACCGACGACGGACATCGCCCCCGTTATCGGCGACGACCGGTGCCGTCCTCTGGGTCGCGGAGGCATCGTCGCTGCCGGTTGTGGCTTGCCCGCACGCACAAAACCGCCCGGGGGATGCCAACGACGGCTCCCCACAAGCGGGACGGCCGATCAACCGACGCCGCCGCGCGATGCTGGAAAGCCGCACTTCCCGACCACCACACCCTTATCCGAGCGCTGACCGGGGCCATCGCTCGACCGGCATCGGTACGCCGGGAGCCGGGGTCAGATCGCCTCGAGGTCGATGGCAATTGCTGTACGGACGAACTCCTGGCAGTTGCACGCTCGACGACATGCGGCGCGCCATGTCGTCCGCCGCTCGATCTCCGGCGCTCGGCAGCGCCGGCTGCCTCAGGCGCCGCCACCTGCTCGTGCGCCGTTAGTCCGCTTGCGTTGCCGTTGCGCAGGCGCTCTATTGCGGCCTAGCGCAGCGCATCCCAGTATGCGCGTGCCTCCACGTCCATTTGCGGTTGCCATCATGACCATCGCTTCTGCTGCCGGGGCCCCGGCGCTTGCACCAGAGAGCAAGCTCTTCGTAGCACGCGACTTTCGGCTCGAGAGCGGGACGGTGCTACCCGAGCTCGTTCTCGCCTACGAGACATACGGCACCCTGGCGCCCAGCGGGCGCAATGCCGTGCTGGCGACACACGGCTACACCTCGAGCCACCACGTCGCTGGACGCTATGCGGCAAGCGGCGTGGCAAAGGGGCATCGCCCCGGTGACGTCGGCAGCTGGGACAAGCTGATTGGACGCGGCAAGGCGATCGACACCGACACGTTGTTCGTGGTCGCTTCCAACATGCTCGGATCCGCGTATGGCTCGACCAGCCCCGCGAGCATCAATGCGGACACCGGGAAGCCCTATGGTCCGGACTTCCCGCGCTTCACCGTCGCCGACATCGTCCGAGCGCAGAAGCTGCTGCTCGACTCCCTGGGCGTGCAGCGCCTACTCGCCGTGGCGGGTCCCTCTTACGGTGGCTATCAGGCATTCCAGTGGGCGGTGACGTTTCCCGATCACGTCGCTGGAATTGTGGCGGCCGTCACCGCACCGAAGGACACGCGGGGCCCGCAGGCGACGCACGCTGTGATCGCCCAACTCGCCGAAGATCCGAATTGGAACGGCGGCTGGTATTACGAGTCCGGCGGGGTCGCGGCGACCCTGACGCGAATGCGCGTTTTGACCCTCAAGAACTACGGCATCGAAACCTATCTGGCAGCGCAATTCCCGGACGCCCGTGCCCGGCAAGTCGAGCTCGAGAAGCTCGCCGCCGCCTGGGCGCGCAACTTCGATGCCAATTCCCTGGTCGCCCTGCGCCGCGCCCTGGAGACCTTCGACACGACCGGACAGTTCGGCACGATCAGGGCGAAGGTGCTCTACGTGCTGTCGCGCACCGACAGCCTGTTCCAACCGTCCCTGGCGCCCGACGTCATGAGCGCCTTGCGGTCCGCAAACGTCGATGCGCGCTACGTCGAAATCGACAGCGCACTTGGACACTCGGCAAGCGGCCTCGATGCCGAGAAATGGGCGCCGGATCTCAAGGCGTTCATGGCTGAGCTGATCGGCTAGCCCGCGCCAAGTACCGCGGCCAAGTACCGTGGCCAAGTAGTGGCGCCAACAAGTACCCGGGCTCAAGAACCGGACCAAATACCGAGAGCAAACCGGACCACGGTCAAGAAAGCGGGCCGGGCGCCATCGGCCCAGCGCGCGATGACGCATGGCCGCGGCGCCGGGCGATTGCCGCTGCACCGCACAGCGTCCGGCCCCGAGGAAAGGCGTCGCTAAGACGCCTGTCCCGGGGAGCGCACGCAGGCGCAGCTACGCACCGGTGTCAGTGGCACTTCGAGGACAGGGCGTCGATGGCAGCATCCAGCGTCTTGCCGTCGGGTGAATTCTCCTCAAGATCGTTGCCGGCATTCCAGGCAGTCTGGAAGTCGTTCCCCAGCTGCTGCATATAGCCGTCGATCTTGGCGTCGCTCGCGGCGTCCTCTTTCTCACCCGCGGCGTCCATCGCTTTCTGCATCTCGCAGAAAATCTTGAGCTTTCCGGGATCGGCGCCCACCGCCTGGAATGTCTTGACCGCCGCGTCGACCTTGGGATTTGCGGCAAGTGCAGGCGAGGCGGCGAGGGCAACGACAATGCCGGCGGCGACGATGCGCATCATTCGGGAATCTCCGTCCATCTTGGGGCTCATCAACCTCCACAAACTCCGGAAGCGCCCCGTTTCCGTCTGTGGTCGGCACACCTTTTTGTGCACCCGAGCGTGGGAGCGATGTGGTCCTCACAAAGATTACGCTGATCACGCCGGATTGCGGTAGGAACAAGGCGCAGAACTGCAGAGCTGTCATGACGCGGCGCGAGAGAATAGAACGCGTATACCCCCGGCGGCAGCCAGCGGGCGGCTAAATGCCAGGCGTTTTGCGGCGGGAACGTGGCCCATTCGCCCCAATTCGCGCATCGAGGGCAGGCCCGCGGCGAGGCAACGGCACCACACGCAGCGATGCGAAACGCCGTTCAGGGTGTTCGGGCTAACAGCGATTGCCTTCCGCAGGCTCTGGGCAGTTTACCGTTCGCCGTGCGTAAAGCGCTGGCATGAAGATCGCAATCGCGCTCGCGATATCGGCGTGATCGACTCGGAGTTCGTCGCTTCGCAGCAAGCGATCGGCTATCTTATTAAACCGTCGAGCGGTCTGCTCGACACGCGGTTGATGATCGCTCGCCATTGCCGCGCTCGGTATCGGCCGGTGCTTCACAGCATATCGCCCTGCTCGAGCGGCGGGCGGTCTAGAGGCAGCCCGCGCTGGAGCTCAGTGCTCGTGGCGCATGAAGATGTTCGGGAGGCGGACCATGACCTCGTCACAAGCAGGGGCGCGGAGCGGCGTACCGGATGGCGAAGCGAAGGGCGGCAGTAGCAGCGGCCGACCACGGGCGGAGCAAGCGGCCGTGGCCATCGTCGGCGAGATCCTCAGCGACGAGGTGGTGCCGGCGGGCGCCTATTGGCACAGGCGACTGGCGAAGGGGGTGGTGCTGCGCATCGTCGATCTGGAAGGCTGCCAGGCCGTCGACACCC
>JBPYEF010000372.1:0-9385 GCA_051985875.1 Hyphomicrobiaceae bacterium | reverse complement strand
CCGGCGACGGAGGCCGGAGGGCCGCCGCGCAGTTGCGGCGAAACTTGGCCAAACGCTCGGCCACACCGATCGGCTTGGCCGGATTGCCGTAAACGACATCGAGGCGCGTGGCATAGCGGGTGCCGCTGCGGAGGTCGATGGTGACCTCGACCGGGGTCAGCGCATTGGCACCGGCATCGAGCACGTCGATAACGACGCGCTTTGCAAGCTCCTGGGTCGGGGCATGCCTGTAGGCTTGTGGCGTGAACGCCTCGTGCTCCACTCCGCCCGTCAGCAGCGCGCGGGCGGCAAGGTACGCGGCGCTGAGCCGCGCGTAGTTGGCATCCATCTGCACGCGGGGCGGTCGGCCGACGAGGCGTTGCACAAGCGGCGGCACGCGCACGCTGATGCGGTCGATTGCCGCCGCCTCGATTTCGTGCTCGCGGCGCAAGGCCAGGCACGCCTCGAGGATCCCGTGCGTGGCTCGGCCTGAGGGAAATGGCTTGTAAGCAAGCTCGGCGATGAACCAGCGCCGCCCGAGCTCCGCGGCCACGCGCTGCGGCTCCCCTGCCGCTTCAAACAGGCGAAAATAACCGTACGGACCTTCCAGCACGTTCTGCGGACCAGTGAAGCCGTGCGCGGCAAGGTCGCAGGCGACCACGGCGTTGCGCGCGTTGAAGCCCATCTGCAGCGCCAGCAGGCTCGAGCCCTCGGCATGCGCCTGCATCGTACCGCACGCCTGGCCATAGGCGATGGAGAACGCATGGACCATGTCGGCATGGTCCATGCCTCGCAACCTGCCGACCGCCGCTGCGGCGCCGAAGGTACCCGCGGTCGCCGGGCGGAAGAAGCGCAGGCCGGTATTGGCGGCAACGCCGAGCCCCGCGGCCACATCGACCCCGAGCACCACGGCGGCGATCAGCTCTCTGCCGCTCACGCCCGTGCGCCGCTCGGCCTCGGCCATCGCCGCAGGCAGGACGGCCGTCATGGCGTGCACAACCGCCTGCTCGTGCAGGCAATCGAATTCCGTGTTGTGCACCTGATAAGCGTTGCATAGCGCGGCGGCCGCGGCGGGAAGGCGCGCGCCGTTACCCCACACGTGCGCCTCGGCGATGCCCGCCGATCGCGCCTGCAGATCGGCGAGCGCACCGGCCATGGCCGCGGCGCTGCCGGCGAGGCCGACGCCGAGCGTATCCAGGATGGCCGTCTTCGCCGCCTCGACGACCTGAGTCCCGAAGCGTTCGTATCGGCACCCGACCACGTGCGCGGCGAATGCTGATATTGCGTCCATGGGCGATCGTGCAACCGAATGCGCTTGTGCCGTCCGCCACCAAGCGACGGCGTTAAAGCCAGGAGACGCGACGCTGGTAAGCGTGCTCGAAAGCGGTGATCTGTGCGCCCAAGCCGAGCCGGCGGTGCGCGACGTCGATGGCATCAGGCCCGCGCGCGCGCATCGCCACGTCGTGGTCCGGGGTGGCAAATGTCCGATGCGGACGGCGCACGCGAAGGCCACACTCCCGCGATCCGTCGTGCACGCGGTGTCCGTCGACGTGAAGCAGGGTCGCGCCCGCGCGTGCGGCGATCGCGTGAGCAGACCAAACCTTGTCGCCGAGCGTTGCGGGCCCGGTCACCGCACCTTCTCCCGCGGGTGCCCGGCAGTCCGCTCCGGGTCCCTGCTCGGGGCCACACCGTCGCTGCCAAAGCGCGCGCCGATCGCGTCCCACTCATCGGAGCCGACGCGGCGGAACGCGTCGCGCACCGTCATCGGCGTGCCGAGCTGGGGATGACGACCCTTGTGCAGTTCGGCCAACATCGCATCGCACACGCCGATGACGGCCTTGAACAGCAATCCTGGCACAATCGCCAGCTTGTAGCCTGCCTCGCGCGCCGCATCGAAGGAGATGTCGGGGGTCTTGCCGCGCCATACCACGTTGAGCAGGCACGGTCCCTTCACCAGGCGGGGAACAGCGTTCACCTCCTCTAGCGTCTGCGGCGCCTCAAGGAAGGCCATGTCTGCGCCGGCCTCGAGGGCAGCGTTGGCGCGCTGCACCGCCGCCTCGAAGCCGAGCGCGGCGCGCGCGTCGGTGCGCGCGATGATCACAAGATCGGGATTCTTCCGCGCCGCAACCGCCGCGCGGATTTTTGCCAGATGCTCTTCCAGCGGCACGATCACCTTGTCATCGAGGTGGCCGCAGCGCTTGGGAAAGCCCTGGTCCTCGATGTGCAATCCGGCAACGCCGCGGCGCTCGTATTCGCGCACGGTGCGAACCGTGTTGAGCGCGTTGCCGTAGCCGGTATCGGCATCGGCAATCACGGGGATGTCCACGGCCGTGGCCAAGCGGCCCGCGTTGTCGGCCATCTCGGACATGGTGACCAGTCCGTAGTCGGGATAGCCGAGCGTAGCCGCGGTCCCTGCACCGGTCATGTACACGGCCTCGAAACCGGATTGGGCGACCGAGCGCGCCGTGATGCAGTCGTAGGCGCCGGGCGCGATGAGCATCCCGTCGCGGCGCAACAGCTGACGCAGTCTGGTCGCCGCATGCATGATAAGCCCTCCGGCGATCCGGATCGGGGATTGCCGACCCGGCATGCGGGCGGCGCCGCCGCGGATCGCGTGGCGGCGGCAAGGCTCCTTCTTGCAGCCTCGGATAGCGCGATTGACAGGCGGCGTCCACCGCCGTGCCCAAGCCTGCCGCCGTTAGGCGACCGGAAGCTCGAATTCGCAGCACAGACCCTGTGGGGAATAGGCAAAGCGCACGGCATCGAAGGTATGCTCGATCAGCAGCGACCCGAAGCCCTTGTGCGTCGGGTGGCTGACCGCCGGGCCGCCCGTCTCACGCCAACATACCTTCAGGCACGTGCCGCCCTCCACCCACCAGCTCAACCGGACCTGCCCCGTGCCCTTGGACAGCGCGCCGTATTTCGCGGCGTTGGTGGCGAGCTCGTGCAAGGCGAGGGTCATGTGCAGCGACTTGCTGGCGTTCAGCATCAGGTCGGGACCCGAAACCTCGAACCGCTCCCGTTCGAAAGGCGCCAGCGCGGCGGTGATCACGCCACGCAACGGCGCACGGTCCCACGTGTCGCTGGTCAGGAGATCGTGCGCCTTGCTCAGCGCGTGCAAGCGAGCGGTGAATGCATCCCGCTCCTCTACGGGGGCGCGGCGCAAGGTGCGCGTGGCCATTGCCTGCACGGTTGCCAGCGTATTCTTGACGCGATGCATGATCTCGCCAAGAAGCAGCCTTTGCTGCTCCTGGGCGCGTTTGCGCTCAGTGATGTCGCGGGCAATCTTGGACGCGCCGATTACCCGTCCATTGGCGTCGCGGATGGGCGATACGGTGAGCGACACGTCAATCAGCTGCCCATCCTTGCGTCGACGCACCGTCTCGAAATGATCGATGCGTTGGCCGCGGCGCAGGCTGGCGAGAATGGATTGCTCTTCGCTCGCCCGGTCCGTAGGGATTACGATCAGAATCGACTTGCCGACGGCCTCTTCGGCGGTATAGCCAAACAGATGCTCCGCTCCGGTATTCCAGCTGCTGATGATGCCGCACAAGTCCTTGCTGACGATGGCGTCGTCGGAGGATTCAACGATCGCCGCCAGCCAAAGTGCGCTCTCCTCCGAGCGCTTGCGATCACTGAGGTCGACCAGCATGTTGACGCCGCCGAGCAGCTCGCCGCTGGCGGCAAAAATGGGTATCGGATGCGCGGCAAATGGAATGCGGCTGCCGTCGTATCGCTCGGCGACCGCTTCGACGCCGCGCAGCGGTCGGCCGGTCTTCAGGGCAACGGCCATCGGACACTCAGCGTGCGCAAGCGGCCGGCCATCCGGCCAGTAGAGCTTCCAAAAGCCACACCACTGGTCCTCGCCGAGCTTTGGCTTGCGCGCCCATAGGGCAGCGGCGGCATCGTTGTAGAAGGTGATCCTCCCCTCGGCGTTGGTGATGTAGATCGCCGCCGGGAGCGCCTCGATGATGTCGCGAAAGCGCTCATCGCCGTCGGCCAGGCCGATGAGAATATGGCCAATCCCTGGCGGATCGGCCCGCGTAGTTTTCGCGAGGCGGAGCCCCGGAGATCGACGTTTGCGGGACGTCACCACGTCCGAGGTAGCGTTCACAACTTGCCACCTTTTGCAAAAAAGGGGTTTGCCGGCGTCTGCCACAACCACTGAGAGCAGCTATTTGTTCCCACTACGTACGCCATGGGGCGCACCCTGAGTGGCAAAGGCCACAGACACGGAAGCGCGAACGGGTCAAACGTCAAAGCGGCTGCACGCCCCACCGGCCGAACTAAGAGGGGAACGGACAAGGACCGGCGGGCGTTTTTTGTAAGAAGCGAGAGAGCATGGCGCGGGGTTGAGGAGATGCGCGGGCTGATTGCGGCTGTGGTTGCGTTTGTCGTCGGGTGTCTCGGACCGGCGCACGCCGGCGCCGACGTCACCCTCGGCGTGCTCACCTGCACGCTTGCCGAAAGCGGCAGCCCCGCAGGTGACGCTGCCGCTGCCAGCCAAAAGCGCGACGCGCTCTGCACCTTCAAGGCCAAGGGCGGGATGGAGGAGACCTATGCCGGCAAGTTCCAGGGCGTCAGCCCGTCGCCCGGACGCAACAAAGCGCTGATGTGGGTGGTCAAGGGCGCGTCGGCGGGCAGCACCCAACCGGGCATGCTCGCGCAGACCTACGCCGCCGATCCGGGCAAGCCCAGCGACCAGAAAGCTCCGATCATCGGCGAGGCTCACCCCGACATCCAGCTGCACACCATGGCCGATGAGGCGGAAGGTAGCGCGTCCCTCAGCGAGAAGCCGCCGCCTAAGGGTTTTATCGTCATCGGCCTACAGCTGACGCTGACCGCAAGCGCAGGGTAGCGCCGGGTAACGCACCGCGCTCGCCGCGGGTGCTCGGCTCGGCAGCTCAGGTTTTGTCATCGCTCAGATTACAGAAGATCAGATTCAGGATAATTAGCAGAGCACTGCCGGAACCACGCGCAGAGAGCGATCGCCGGGAACACCGCGAACGGGTTGGGCTCGAGCCCGCCACAGATCAGGTCGGCGTGTTAGCAGACAAAACGCGCGCCCAGCAATGTTGGCGCCGCGCCACCGCCCGCCGCTTGGCGGCAGCAGACGGCAGGCGCGCCGGCTCGCTCTGGCGCGCCATCACGGCCGGTGGGGATGAAAGAACAACGCCTGGCTGATCAGGGCCCGCATCGCTTCCGGGCGAAACGGCTTCGATATCAGGTAGGTTGGTTCCGGCCGCTCGCCCGTGAGCAGACGCTCTGGATATGCGGTGACGAAAATCACTGGCACGCTGATCGACTTTAAAATATCGCGCACCGCCTCGATGCCCGAGCTCCCGTCTGCCAGCTGGATATCCGCCAAGACGAGGTTGGGCGGATGCTTGGCGACCAGGTCGATCGCCTCGCGATGCGTGCGCGCGACGTGGCTGATGGTATGGCCCATGGATTTGGCCAACTCCGCGAGATCCAAGGCGATCAACGGCTCGTCCTCGATGATCAACACCTCGCAGGCCATTTGCGCGGCTATCTCCTGGCCGGCAATTTCCAGAAAATGCGAGCAGCTTTCCTCGCTCACCCTCATGATCCGCGCGGCATCCTTGACCGAGAATCCCTCCAATGCCGTCAGTAGAAACGCCTCGCGGGGGCGAGGCGAGATCGCCTGCAGGCTGTACTCCGGACCGGACCGAGACTCCGCTTCGGGCGGGGACTTCCGACGGTTGATCGTCAGCGAATCCCATACGGTCAGCAGCAGCCGGTAGAGGGCGACACGGGTGTCATCTTCCCCGACCAGAGAGCGATCGGCGATCAGTGCTTCGAGTGCAGCGACGACGTAGGAATCGCCGCTCTCCTGATTGCCGGCGAGCGCCCTGGCAAAGCGGCGAAGGTAGGGTATTTGCCCTGCGACGGCATCCGAGACGGACATGACGGCCCCTTCAGAAACCACAAATCACCATGAAGCCCTGCCGCCTCGCTTGTCCTGCCCAACCCGCTCGCCTCCCTCCCGTTCCCTCACCGTGCCGCTGCGCGCAAATTGCGCGTGCCTCGGCACGATAGCGCAGGTTCCCTGCGCGCCGGCGCGCGCCGTTCCCGCGGCCGACCCCAACTCGGCGCTGGCCCATCCACGACGCTCACATGACATTGCTCCCCACGACCGGGCGCGTTGACAGTGGGGTCGAAGCCATCCGCGTCTTTTTGCATGAAAGTGCCCGCCGGGCGGCAAGCTGCGGCGGGATAACCCCCGAGCGGGGGCGGAGTTCCCGGCGGGGGACGAGGCCCCTGCCAACATGGTCGAGTGCGTTCGCCGCGGGGGAGCGGCGGAACGCCCGCCGATCTGGGTACGTTTATGGTTCGAGGCGGCAGTCCGGCCGTCCGGCAGCGCGGTTTCTCCTCCCAGGTGCGACAGTTGCATGGGCACGCTCGGGTGGCCGCAGAGAGTGCATGGCATGATGCAGCCGCGGAGAGACAAGTCACTCGAGTTGATCGGCGATGGCCTGCGCCACTTCTGGCGCGATGTGGTCGTTTCCCCGCTGCCCGGCCAGATCCAGCGCCTGCTCGAGGAACTGCAGCGGAACCAGGATGCAGGTTGCGCCAAGGCTCCGCCTGGGAGCAAAGGCGCAACGGGCAACACCGAGAGAGGCTAGTTCGCACCGCGATCTCCGCCAACGCATCGCGTTTAGCCGATTGCGCAGGAGGACGAACCCATGACCACGTCGATCATCGCCGTGACCAACGGCCCCGACAAGTCCACGCTGCTGCGCGCCGTAGCCAACCCAGACCTTCAGCTGCGAACCGTGTTCGACACTCCCAACGGGGTGATCGAGACTCTGATTGAGACCATCGAGGAGCGGGGGGAGGACGGCGTCGGTTTCACCGTGTGGGGGCATCTTCATTCGGCCGCCACCCGAGGCGTTTTTTTTACCGGCGCCTACAACTGCGCAACGCGCGTCGGTCGCCTTGCCCTGAAGACCAGCGTATGAGGCGCTTGCCATTGGCCGCCATGCTGCCGCCGGCGCTGTGCCCCGCAGGGCGAAGACCGCATTGAAGCGCGCTCGGCGGGTCCAATAGCGCCGCGGCAAAACATCCTCGCCCGCACATAGCATCGCCCTCCACGCGCGGTCGCGATGCACGGCCGCATAACCGCCTGCTGCGGGGGCCTTGAGGGCGCGTGCCGGGGAGCGCGCCCATTGCCCGCGGCCGCCACGCGGGGCATCGGGAGCCCGAGCTCGAGGATGCGGGAGGAAACGGCGCGGGGACCGCGATTGCCGTACGCACAAAAACCCCATATTTTTCCCCCAGCATCTTACCCCGCCCCGTTCCAACGGATTATACCCCGTGCCGCAGGATGCCAAAGCGCGGGCGTTTCACGCGGCGACGTCCGCGTGGTTTGCCGCGTCCTTCGCTTCGCCAACGGCGGCGCAAGCCGAGGCTTGGCCGGCGATCCAAGCCGGCCGGCACGTGCTGCTCGCAGCGCCGACCGGCAGCGGCAAGACCCTTGCCGGCTTCCTCGCGGCAATCGACGGGCTGATCGTTCAGGCGCTCGCGGGCGAACTCGACGATGCGACGCAGGTCGTTTACGTGTCGCCACTGAAGGCCCTCTCCAACGACATCCGCCGCAATCTGGAGATGCCGCTCGCCGGCATACGCGCCGCGCTGCGCGACCTCGGGCTGCCGGATGTGGAGATCCGCTCTTCGGTGCGCACCGGGGATACCACCGCCGGCGAGCGCGAACACATGCGCCGCCGCCCCCCACACATCCTCGTGACCACTCCGGAGTCGCTGTACATCCTGCTCGGCTCGCCGTCGGGGCGCGCGATGCTGACGACGACGCGGACCGTTATCGTCGATGAGATCCATGCACTGGCGGCAAACAAGCGCGGCGCACATCTGGCGCTGTCCCTTGAGCGCCTCGAGGCCCTGTGCGCTGAGCCGCCGCTGCGCATCGGCCTTTCCGCGACGCAGAAACCGATCGCCACCATCGCCCGCTTTCTCGTCGGTACCGACGGTGCTTCGGGCTGCGCGCGACCGTGCACGATCATCGATGCGGGCCACCACCGCGCCCGTGACCTCGATCTTGAAGTTCCATCCTCGCCGCTCGCGGCGGTAATGTCCGCCGACGTCTGGAACGAGGTCTACGACCGCCTGGCCGCACTGATCGCCGCACATCGCACCACCTTGGTGTTTGTCAACACGCGGCGCATGGCCGAAAGGGTCTCGCACCAGCTGACCACACGGCTCGGCGACAACCAGCTCACCGCGCATCATGGCAGCCTTGCCAAGGGGCAACGGCTGGACGCCGAGCGACGGCTGCAGCGCGGCGAACTCAAGGCGCTGGTAGCGACGGCGTCCCTCGAGCTCGGCATCGACGTCGGAGAGGTCGACCTCGTCTGCCAACTCGGCTCGCCGCGCTCGATCGCCAGTTTCGTGCAGCGGGTGGGACGCTCCGGGCATGCGTTGCATGGCATGCCCAAGGGCCGCTTATTTGCCCTCTCGCGCGACGAACTGGTCGAATGCGCGGCGCTGATCGACAGCACCAAGCGTGGCGAGCTCGATGCGCTGCAGATACCCGACCGGCCGCTCGACGTCCTGGCGCAACAGATCGCCGCCGAGGTCGCGGCGCGCGATTGGCCGCGAGAGGAGCTACTCGCCCTGCTGCGCCGAGCTTGGCCGTACCGCGATCTGTCTCGCGAGCAGTACGCCGCCGTCCTGACCATGCTGGCAGAAGGCTTCGCCGGCGGGCGCGGTCGCCGCGGAGCGATGATCCACCATGATGCCGTGCATGGCGTGCTGCGAGGCCGGCGCGGGGCGCGTCTGACCGCGCTGACCTCGGGGGGCACGATTCCCGACACGGCCGACTACCGGGTGCTGCTCGAGCCCGAAGACCTGGTGATCGGAACCGTCAATGAGGATTTTGCGGTCGAGAGCCTCGCCGGTGACGTATTCCAGCTCGGTAACACGGCCTATCGCATTCTGCGCGTCGAGCGGGGCGTGGTGCGCGTCGAAGACGCCAGAGGCGCCGCCCCGACCATTCCCTTCTGGCTCGGCGAGGCGCCCGGCCGCAGCGATGAGCTGTCTTTGTCCGTATCCCACTTACGGGCGGAGATCGCCGCCCGCATGGAGAGCGGCGGCGCCGACCGCGCGCGGCGCTGGCTCGAGGAACAGCTCGGGATCGGTGCGCCCGCCGCATGCCAAATCGTCGAATACCTGGGCAGCGGCCGCGCGGCCCTCGGGGCCATGCCAACGCAACAGTGCCTCGTCCTCGAGCGGTTCTTCGACGAAGCCGGGGGCATGCAGCTCGTAATCCATTCGCCCTATGGCAGCCGCATCAATCGCGCGTGGGGGATGGCGCTGCGCAAGCGCTTTTGCCGCAAGTTCAATTTCGAGCTGCAGGCGGCGGCGACCG
>JBPYEF010000371.1:0-4460 GCA_051985875.1 Hyphomicrobiaceae bacterium | reverse complement strand
ATGTCGAGTTGGCCACCGCGGTTCCCCGTGCGCGAATCGCCGTCCACTATAGGCGCCTTGCCATGGCCATGCGCCCCGTAGCCCGCGCTGCGCGGCGCCCCCGCCGCGGCCGCTACACCGCCTCCTGCTCGGCCTGGCGGGCGCGCTCGCGCTTCTTGCGCTCGTTGGGATCAAGCCAGCGCTTGCGCAGGCGGATCGACTTCGGCGTCACCTCGACCAGCTCGTCGTCGGCGATATAGGAAAGCGCCCGTTCGAGCCCGAGGCGCAGCGGCGGGGTGAGGATCAGCGCTTCGTCCTTGCCGGCGGCGCGGATATTGGTGAGCTTCTTGCCCTGCACGACATTGACGATCAGGTCGTTGTCGCGCGTATGCTGGCCGACGATCATGCCCGCATAGACGCGCGTCTGCGGTGCGATCAGCATGGCGCCGCGGTCCTGCAGATAGTAGAGCGCATAGGCGGTCGCCTCTCCGGTCGCATTGGCGATCAACACCCCGGTGCGTCGGCCGGCGATCTCACCCTTGAACGGCGCGTAGGCGTGGAATGTGCGGTTCATGACCGCGGTTCCGCGCGTGTCGGTCAGCAGCTCGCCGTGATAGCCGATCAGGCCCCGCGTCGGCACGTGGAACACCAGCCGCTGGCGGGCGCCGCCGGAATTGCGCATGTCGAAGAGATCGGCGCGTCGCTCCGACAGCTTTTGCACGACGATGCCGCTGTGCGCCTCGTCGACATCGATGATCACCTCTTCGATCGGTTCCAACCTTTGACCCGTTGCCGCATCGCGCTTCATCACCACCCGCGGGCGCGAGACGGTGAGCTCGAAACCCTCGCGGCGCATGGTCTCGATCAGGATTCCGAGCTGCAACTCGCCGCGCCCGGCCACCTCGAAGCTGTCACTGTCGGCCTGCTCGGCGATGCGAATGGCGACGTTGCGCTCGCTCTCCTTGAACAGCCGGTCGCGGATCACCCGGCTCTGCACCTTGCTGCCTTCCTGACCGGCGAAGGGCCCGTCGTTGATGCGCAAAATCATGGCCAACGTCGGTGGGTCGATCGGCTGCGCCGGCAGCGGAACCTCGACGCTGGGATCGCACAGGGTATCGGCCACGCTCGCCCGCGTGATGCCGGCGAGTGCGACGATGTCGCCCGCCTCTGCGACATCGAGCGCCGCACGCTCGAGCCCGCGAAAGCCGAGCACCTTGGTAACCCGGGCGGTTTCGATCAGCGCACCTTCACGGCCGATCGCCTTGATCGCCTGATTGGGCCGCACGCTCCCGGAGCTGATGCGGCCGGTCAGCACGCGCCCGAGATACGGGTCGGCCTCCAGCGTGGTGGCCAGCATGCGAAACGGCCCCGGCTCGACCGCAGGGCTCGGCACGTGCGCGAGCACCAGCTCGAACAGGGGCGTCAAATCGCGCCTCGGGCCATCCGGGCTGCGCGCCATCCAGCCGACGCGGCCCGAGCCGTAGAGCACGGGAAAGTCGAGCTGGGCGTCACTGGCGCCGAGGCTGGCGAACAGGTCGAAACTCTCATTCAGCACCACGTCGTGGCGCTCGTCCGGGCGATCGATCTTGTTGATGACGACGATCGGCCGCAAACCCTGCTGCAATGCCTTGGAGACGACGAATTTGGTCTGTGGCAGGGGTCCTTCGCAGGCGTCGACCAGCAGGATCGCCCCGTCGACCATGTTGAGAATGCGCTCGACCTCGCCGCCGAAATCGGCATGGCCCGGCGTATCGACGATGTTGATGCGCGTAGCGTGCCACAGGATGGACGTGCACTTGGCGAGAATGGTGATGCCGCGCTCGCGCTCGAGCTCGTTGCTGTCCAGGGCCTGCGCCGCGACGTTCTGGTTCTCGCGGAAGGCGCCGGACTGCCGCAACAGCGCATCGACCAACGTCGTCTTGCCATGATCGACGTGGGCGATGATGGCGACGTTGCGAATTTCCATTGCGTGGATCCTTTGGCGGCGTGCCGCCAACCGTGCCGCCCCACGCGCATGGGAGCAGCAGTGTGCCGGGAGGCCGCGATTTTGTCGGCGCGGGTAGCACATTCAAGGTGCCGCAGCCAAGGTGCCGTGGCCGCGCGCCCGCTGCCTGAGGAAATCGGGACGATGCGAGGCGCAGGGGTATAGCAGGGGTATATATATGTCCACGGAGCCGCCGCGCGCGATGGTCGGCGTCCCCGGCGGTCCTGGTTGGGCGGATCGCCGCAGCCACGCTCATGGTTGCGCCACGACCGCGGGCGAGCCGCCGCATCAGGCGTGCGCGGCGCCGGCGGAGGGGTGCAGCATCGGCTGGTAGCCGGCGGCGAGGACTGCGACGATCGCCGGCGGCGTCAGCACCGCGACCGTGCGCTCGGCGACGAGCGGCTCTCGTTGCGCGTAGCCGCCCGGACTCCACGCAAGCAGCGCGCCGGGGACGACGAGGCAGGCGCGCGCGCCAGCCTCGCCGCGCACGAAGGTCCCCGGGGGCAGCGCCCCGAGCCGCGCCTGGAAGGTTGCCTTGCCGCCACCCACGCCGATCCGCTCGGCGTGCAGGATGGCATCGATCTCACCGGCGCGCAGGCTGCTGCCGCGGACCGCTCCGAGCAGGGCGGCAAACTGCTGCGCCTGCGCGCGCCGGCATTCGAAGCATGGGCGATGGCCGGCAGCGAGGGCGGTCGCTTCGTCGAGGAAGAACAGTTCCGTATAGCGGTGTGGCAGCATCATCCCGGCCCGCCGTCGGCCCTTGAACTGCAACACGCAGGCAATCCACTGCTTGCTCGCCCAGCGCCTGTTTCCGAGCCTCTGGCCCGGAAGATGAAAGGCTCCGCCGCGATTGCCGAACATCAGGCCCCGGTGCGGGGTGGCGACGATCTCGCCCTCCGGCGTCACGCGATTCTGGAGCGGCATCCGGCGTTCTGGCAGACTGCTGGTAAAGGGAGGCTCATCCATGTCGCAAGCGGCCGTGCATGTGGCGATCGCGGAGCGGGCGGGAGGGCGCATCGCCCGCGTGACGCTCGACAATGCGCCGAGGCTCAACTGCCTGTCGACCCCGTTGATCGTAGAAATCAGCAACACCTTTGCCGGCCTGGCCGGCGACCCGCTGCTGCGCGCCGTGGTGCTCACCGGTGTCGGCGAGCGGGCCTTCGTCGGCGGGGCAGATCTCAACGAGCTCGGGCAGCTGTGTGCCGACAGCGCGCGCCTGTACATCACGCGTCTGCACCAGGCGTGCGCGGCGATCCGGCACTGCCCGGTGCCGGTGATCGGCCGCATCAACGGCTTCGCGCTTGGTGCCGGGCTCGAGGTGGCGGCAAGCTGCGACCTGCGCGCCGCCGCCGATACGGCGCAATTCGGCATGCCGGAGGTACAGATGGGCCTGCCGTCGGTGATCGAGGCAGCGCTCCTTCCCGGCCTCATCGGCTCCGGGCGCACCCGCGAGATGCTGCTGACGGGCGCGCTGTTCTCCGCCGCCGAGGCGCTCGCCATGCACCTGGTGGAGAAGGTGGTGCCGGCAACGGACCTCGATGCGGCCCTCGAGCCGTGGATCGCCGCGATCTGCCGGGCAGCGCCGCAGGCGGTGCGCGCGCAAAAGGCGCTCCTCAACCGCTGGCAGCAGGTGTCGCTGGAAGAGGGCATCCTCGCCGGCATCGACGCGCTGGCGGATGCCTATCGCACGGGTGAGCCGCAGGCGGCGATCGGTGCGTTCTTTGCCGGCAAGCGTACGGCGCGTTAGCTTTGCTCAGTGCCACCGGCCGGTGTTGTTGAGTGCCACCCAGTTCGCCTGGGCGAGAAACAAGGCGACCAGCAGCATGAACACGCCCCGCGGCAGCGCGTAGAGCGCAACCCCGGCGGCCACCAGCAGTCCCAAGCCAGCGACGATGCGTGTCCCCCACACCGGCCCGAGCAGTGCGCCAAGCCATGCATCGAGCGTGTGCCCGCCGTCCAGAGGGTAGGCGGGCAGCAGATTGAACAGCATCAGCACGAAGTTGTAGTAGCCAAGCTGGCCCAGCGGCGTTGCCAGCAAGCCGTTGCCGCTCGCCAACGCGCCGTCCGCCAGCGCGTCGAACAGATGCCAGAGCAGGAAGTTGGCGGCGGGCCCGGCAAGGAAGATGACCGAGCGGGCGAGGGCGGAGCGGGGCAGGGAACGCTCGAAGTGCGCGACGCCGCCGAGTCCTGTCAATTCGATGAATGCCACCCGCGCCCGGAACAGCGCGCCAGCAGCGGCATGGCTGAGCTCGTGCAGCAGGATCGACAGCAGTAGGCCGACGATGATCACGAACCCGACCGACATCGCCTGCGTGCTGCCGGCCGTGAAATAGGGATAGGTAAAGAACAGCAGCACCAGCACGAACATCATATCGAGGTAGATGGCCATGCCGGCGATGCGGCCGAGTTCGAGACGCATGATCTTCGCTCGCCTCACCTGCTCCTGTCGCGCGCGGCGAGCGTACGCAGGCGCAAGGCGTTGAGACGGATGAACCCC
>JBPYEF010000370.1:0-6519 GCA_051985875.1 Hyphomicrobiaceae bacterium | reverse complement strand
GTATCGCCAGCGCCGACCAGGGGCGCTGGATCGTGTCTTGTGGCAGCGACGCAACCTTGCGGGTGTGGAACAGCGGATCGGGAGCGCTTGTGCGCACCATCGAGCTTGACGACGGGCCGGCCACGGCCCTTGCGGTTGACGAACGGCGGGCGCTGACCGGGCACGACAGCGGTGCAATCGTGCTCTGGGATCTCGAGCGGGCGGAAAAGCTCGCCAGCTTCCAGGCGGACGCGCAGGTGACAAGCCTCGCCTTCGCGGGGGCCGCCGACGTCGCCGCTACGACGCGCACCGGCTCGCTTGCGCTCTTCGATGCGCACACGCCTTCGGCTTCGCCAACGCTGCTGGTTGCGAGCGATGGGCCTGCAGAGCTGATGGCCGCAGCACCAAGCGCCGACCTGCTGGCAATAGCCGCCGCCGACGGCGCACGGCTATGGCGGATTTCCACGCGCGCCCCGCAGCGCGCGCTGCGCGGCCATGACGGAAGGGTGACCGCGCTCGCCATCGCCGATGACGGGCGCATCCTTGCGAGTGGTGCCGCCAGCGGATCGGTGCGCCTGATGTCCACCGCCTCGTACCGGCACCAGCGGCTGTTCCGCGCACACGCAGGTCGGGTCACGGCGCTTGCCTTTGCCCGCGGCGAGCGCCTCCTGGCCTCGGCGGGTGACGACGGCCTGGTCAAGCTGTGGGATCTGCGCGGCGGACGCGTGCCACGCATTTTCCCCGGCCATGCCGGTGCCGTGCCGGCGCTGGCATTTTCGCCCGACGGGCGGCGCATTTTTTCCGCCGGAGAAGACGGTGTGATCCGCGTCTTCACCACCGAACCGGCGCTTGCCGCGCGCTGAGGCGAAACCTCGAGCAATGCGCCGCGGTGCCGCGAGCTGCAAACCGGGACGCGGTCCGCGCGCTCGAATTGAAGAGCCGAAGTCGCGCGGATGCGCCGTGGATTGGCGGTCCGTCGCTGATCCGACCGGCTGCTCGAGATGCGCCGCGTTCAGCGCATCACCTCCGACATCGGGATGGTCAACGCGTACTCGAAGCCTGTGCGCTTGAAGCGCAATTCGGGGCTGCCCACCATGGCCAGTAGCTGTGTGCCGAAACCCTCGCTATGCGCAGCCTCGACCGGCCGGCCGCCCTGCTCCACCCAGGAGAAAGCGAGCGATGGTTCGTCGCCCACGTTCTCGATATGCCAGCGGATGAGTACGCGGCCTTCCGCCGATGCCAGCGAGCCGTGCTTTGCCGCATTGGTCGCAAGCTCGTGCACGACGAGGGCAAACATCTCGGCGAAGGCGTGGCCGGCGACGATCGGAAAGCCACTCAGGTGCGCGCGCGCGCCGAACGAGGAGAGAGCGCTCTCGATCAGTTCGCGTAACGGCACCCCCCCGGTAGCACCGGAGGCGACGAACTCCTGGGCGTGGGCGAGCGCGTGCAGTCGGCCGATCAGCGCCTGATGTGCGCTTTCAAGATCGGGGCTGCGCCGCAGCGTGTTGCTGGTGATCGACTGGACGACGGCCAGCATGTTCTTGGTACGATGCTGCAGCTCGCGAATCAGCACCGTCTGGCGGGCCTCGGCGTTTTTGCGCTCGGTGACGTCGCGGGCGATGGCATGAACGGCGATCGGCTTGCCATGATCATCGAACAGGAGCCTGGAGCTGACCTCGAGCGTGAGCAGCCGCTCCGGGTTCTTGCCCATCAGCTGCATTTCGTATTGCGTACCGTCTTCGCCGCGCAGCCTGTGTCGCAACACGCGCAGCTGCGAGGCAGGCTGTTGCGCCGGGAGATACCGGCCGAGCTTGGTTCCAACGATCTCCTCGGGAGTATAGCCGAGAATGCGCTCGATCGCCGGATTGACCGACGTGAAGACGAGATCGAGATCGAGCGTTACCACCATGTCATTGGCGTTGTCGACCAATGTGCGGTAGCGCTCTTCGCTGTGGGCGAGTGCCTGCTCCGCGATCTTGCGTTCGGTTACATCGAGCACGAAGCCGACGCCACGTTTGGCTTTGCAGTTTTCGCCTTCGCCGACGAACGTCACGCTACCCTTTACGAATACCCAGCGAATCGAGCCGTCGGGTCGCACGATGCGATGCTGGTCCTCGAACCCGCCGCTTCCTTGCGGATCGAAGCTCTGGCGCCGAAGCGCGGCGACGCGCTCGCGATCCTCGGCATGAATGCGCGTGAGGATGTCTGCGGGCGGTGAGGCATCCGCGGCAAGTCCGAAGATTTCCTTGAGCTCGGGCGACCAGGCGTGCTCGCCGGACTGCAGATCGAAGCTGTAGACACCGAGGTGGGCCGCCTCCGCCGCTAGGCGGAACTGCTCGCCACTCCTTTCGGCCGCGAGCGTGGCAAGCTTGAGATCGTGGACGTCGGTTGCCGCAGCGAGCCAGATCTCGGCATCCCCGCACCCGAGCGGCGCGAAATCCAGCTGATGCCAACGCCAGCTGCCGTCGGGAGACTTGAGGCGTACCTCCGCGCCCCAATTTGTCTGCCGTTGCCGGGCAGCGCAGTGTGCGGCGGCGAGCGCCGTTACATCCTCGGGATGGATCAGGACGCGCTCGCGGCCGCTGCGCTCGGGTAGGCCCAGCACGGCGCCCGCGAAGTCGCGCATGGCGCGATTGTAGTACAGCGCCGGACCGTCCGCGGTTACCATCCACACCTTGTGTGGCATGGCGTCGAGTACTTCGCGCAACCGTGCGTCCGTCGCATCGCCAGACATTTCCCTGACCATTTCACGCAAAATCGCCCGACATTGCCAGCGCCATTGCCGCCGAGAATTGGCATATTCCGCGATGCGAATGGGACCGTGATTCCCGACTGCGCCGGTGGTCCATTTCTCCTCGCGGAGCTGCCTCCCTGGCCGGCACCCTCGCGCAACCGAGAGGCGGCCGGCGCTCCGCTGTGCCACCCCTCAACGTTCTCTATCGCGCATCAGGCGGTAGAAGTGCTCGGCATGCTGATAGCAGTTCTCGGCCTCAATGGCATCGCCCTTCAAGCCGGCCTCGCGCGCGAGCGCCACGTAACGCTGATAGTTCCGCTCAGCGCTCGCGGCGTCGTGTCCGCGCCCCAGGGGGCCACGTCCTGCCAACCAGGTGCGGCCGTGGCTCGGTTGCGGCCTGCGCCGCGGCCGCATCTTGCCTGTTCTCGCGGGCCTCGGTCTCACGGGATACGATCTCGCTGCATTGACCTCAGTGGCAAAGTCCTAGGGCAAAGTCCTAGGAAGCAAATCGCCGTCGCTCGTCCGTCGGCTCCGCCGCGAGGCGAGCGCTCGCTTGATGCCTGTTCAAGCGTGCCCGCAGACGAACTGCACCCACACCGACGGGTTTTGCGGTCGGAGCCGCCTCGGGCATCGCTGTCTCGACAATGCACCTGCGTCCCTGCTCAACGCGGCAACCGTGCTTGGCGCTGCTCCCCGATCACGGGGCACGCGGTGACACCCCTGGGCACGAGCGATGGTGGGCGTGCGGCATTAGCCAGTCCCCGTCACCCACTTCTGCAATTCGCATGCCCGCATTTTGGTTCCCGCAGCCACCCCCGCCTGCGGCAAGGCCGAGGGCGCCCACCCCCCGCGTCCACTGGCCCGGGCATCGCGGGCATGCCGCCGCGTGCGAGCCACGGGCTGCCGAACACCCGGGAGTGTGCAGCATCCGTTTCGTACAGCCCGCGCGCCCCGTGACCCGCCTTCTTCGCGGCTCTTGCGGCCCGGCATTGGCGTCTCAAACGATCCCCCAATTTAATCCGTACGCTCGAGATCCGACTTCAAGGCGACGAGGTAGCGAGCGGCTTCGCCACCGGTGACAACGCGGTGGTCGAACGTCAATGAGAGCGGCAATATGCGCCGCACGGCCGGCTTTCCCGCATACACGACGACGCGCTCGCCGATGCGGCCGGCACCAACGATCGCCACCTGCGGGGGAACGACGACGAGGCTCGCAAAGCGTCCGCCGATCATGCCAAAATTCGACAGCGAGATGGTGGCCCCGCGCAACTCCTCGGCAGGAACTGTGCGCGCCTTGGCGTCGGCGCGCAGGCGGTCCAAACCGGCGCGCAAATCGGCTGCATCCCGCTCCGCCACATTGCGCAACACAGGAACGATCAGCCCCTCATCGGTGTCGACGGCGATGCCGATGTCGATCCGCCTGACGATCCTGCGCTCGCCCGCGGCGGCATTGTACCAGGCGTTGAGGGACGGTTCTGCGCGACACGCGGCAGCCATCGCCCGGACCAGGCGAATCGACGCGTCCTCACCGACGGTCCAGCCGCCGATGTCGGCTTCCTCGGTCACCGTGGCCGACACCACCTCGGCATGCGCCGCGGCCATGCGCTGTGCCATCACCCGGCGCATGCCCCTCAAGGGCTCGGCCGGACCAGCCTCGGTGAGACTGCGGGCCGCACGCTCGACGTCCTTGCGCGTGATGCTTCCTTCGGCGCCGGTTCCCTGCACCAGGCCGAGATCGACGTCGAGTTTGCGCGCCAATACGCGAACCGCCGGAGGCACTTCGATCGGCCGAGGCCGCTCTGCGCGCGGCAAGGCGCGGGCAGGCTCGCTGCCACGCTCCTCTTCGAGGGTGCCGACGATTGCGCCGACATCGGCTTGCGGCGCTTCGGCAAATTCGACCAGCGGCGCTCCGACCTTCACCAGATCCCCCTTGGCGCCGAACAACCGCGTGATGCGGCCGCTCTGCGGTGACGGCACCTCGATGACGGCCTTGTCCGTTTCGACAGAGACAAGAGGCTGGTCGGCGACGACGTGATCGCCTTGTGTGACGTGCCAGGCGACGATCTCCGCCTCCTCCAGCCCTTCCCCGAGGTCGGGCAGCAGGAATTGCCGCATCGTGTACCTCCAATCGCGCTTCAGCCGAACTGGCACACCCGACGCGCGGCACCGGCAATACGCCCGACCGAGGGCAGATATTGTTGCTCAAGACGCGGCAGCGGAACGATCGCGTCGTAGCCGGTGACCCGGACGATCGGCGCCAGCAGCGAGGTGAGACGGCGTTCGGCAATGAGCGCGGCAACCTCGGCGCCGAACCCCGCGGTGCGGGCAGCCTCGTGGACGATCACGGCGCGCCCGGTTCTGGCGAGCGAGGCGAGGATCGTCTCCTCATCGCAGGGCTTGAGGGTGGCGAGATCGATCACCTCGGCGCTGATGCTCTCGGTCGCAAGCGCCTCGGCCGCCGACAGGGTCTCCTTCACCATCGCGCCCCAGGTGATCATCGTCACGTCCCGCCCCGGCCGCAATACGAATGCGGCGTCGAGGGGCAAGGCCTCGCCGTTGTCTTCAACCGGCCCCTTTGCCGAGCGGTAGAGGCGCGTCGGCTCCAGGAACAGGACCGGGTCGGGATCGCGAATGGCCGCGAGCAGCAGGCCGTAGGCGTGCGCCGGCGACGAGGGAATGGTGACACGCAGGCCGGGTATATGCGCCAGCATTGCCTCGAAGCTGTCCGAGTGGTGTTCGGGGGCACGGATCCCCGCGCCAAATGGCGTGCGCAGCACCATTGGACAGCTGAGCCGTCCCTGCGTGCGGTTGCGCAGCCGCGCGGCGTGGTTCGCCAGTTGGTCGATACAGGGGTAGAGGAAACCCATGAACTGTATCTCGCCGACCGGCTTTAGACCTTGCGCGGCCATACCCACGCACAGGCCGCTGATCAAGAGCTCCGACAGCGGCGTGTCCAATACCCGCTCGGCGCCAAACCGCTGCTGCAGACCAGCGGTGGCGCGAAACACGCCGCCGTTGGCGCCGACATCCTCGCCGAGAACGACAACGTCGGGGTCCTCCTGCATGGCACGCGCCAGGGCGAGGTTAACGGCTTCGACCAGGGTCAGCTCAGGCATCGGATACTTCTCGCAGGGCCTCGCGCTGGCTGGCATAGGCGCGCGGCAGCTCGGCATAGAGGTGGTCGAAAATGCTCTCCGGCCGACGGGGCGGAATCGCGAGATAGTGGGCCACGGCAGCCTCGACACGCTGCTGGCAGTCCTTGGCGAGCTGTTCCTCCTCCGCCTTGTCCCACGCCTGCTGCGCGACCAGATAGGCCCTCAGTCGCGCGATTGGCTCCTCTTTCCAGCGCGCTCGCACCTCCTCGGGCGAGCGGTAGCGCGCAGCGTCGTCGGCAGTGGTGTGGTCGCCAAGGCGGTAGGTGATCGCCTCAATCAGCCGCGGACCCTTGCCACTGCGCGCCTCGGCGATCGCCTGCATCGTCGCCGCCCGCACCGCAATCAGGTCGTTGCCGTCGACCTGCTCGCCAGGGAAGCCCGCGGCAATGGCCTTTTGTGCCAGGGTTTGCGCGGCGGTTTGCAACTTGAGCGGCACCGAGATGGCCCATTGGTTGTTGTTGACGACGAAAACCACCGGCAGGGTGCGCACCCCTGCGAAGTTCATCGCTTCGTAGACATCTCCCTTCGAGGTGGCACCGTCGCCCAGCAGGCAAACCGCTACGCGCGGCTGCTTGCGGAACTTGAATGCGGCGGCGACCCCTGCGGCGTGAGGAGCCTGCGATCCGACGGGAACGCAGAACGGAAAGTCGT
>JBPYEF010000369.1:0-6931 GCA_051985875.1 Hyphomicrobiaceae bacterium | reverse complement strand
GACGTCGGTGCACCATCCGCGGTTGCCGCCGTCGGCTCGTGCATCCACACGGAGCGGCTGCTTGCCGTGCTGGGCGGAGGCAGCCGATGAGCGAAAAGCTCACTCTCGCGCTCCCCTCCAAGGGGCGCCTGATGGACCAGTGCCACAGCGCGCTGGCCGGCGCCGGCTTGAGCGTCACCGGACCCGGCCGGACCTACAAGGGCGAGATCGCCGAGCTCCCGGGCGTCGAAGTCACGTTCGTGTCGGCCTCGGAAATCGCCCAGTTCCTGAAAAGCGGAGCGGTGCACGTCGGCATTACCGGTGAAGACCTGATCCGCGAATCGATGGCCGATGCCGATGAGCGCGTCACTTTCCTGACGCGCTGTGGTTTCGGCCGCGCCGATGTGGTCGTGGCGGTGCCGGCGTCCTGGCTCGACGTGCGGCGCATCTCCGACCTCGAGGAGGTGGCGGCTGGCTACCGCCGCTTGCACGGGCGGCAGATGCGCATCGCCACCAAGTACACGAACATGTCGCGCCGCTTCTTCGGCGAGCGCGGCGTCGCCGGTTACCGCATTGTCGAAAGCCTCGGTGCTACGGAGGGGGCGCCGGCGGCGGGCCTGGCCGACTTGATCGTCGACATCACAACCACCGGCGCGACCCTCACGGCCAACGGTCTTAAGGTGCTCGAGGACGGCGTTCTTCTCAAATCGCAGGCGTCCTTGATCGCGTCCAACAGCGCACCGTGGTCGGCGCGGCTGCGGGCGCTCGCCGCTGCGCTCACCGCCCGGATTGCCCCTCACGCCTGACTATCGGCGGGCTTCCCCAAGTTTTGGGGCGCTGCACCGAGCTCAGGGCACCAG
This sequence comes from Hyphomicrobiaceae bacterium, assembly GCA_051985875.1. Taxonomy (GTDB): domain Bacteria; phylum Pseudomonadota; class Alphaproteobacteria; order Rhizobiales; family Hyphomicrobiaceae; genus AWTP1-13. The sequence goes on along the minus strand of JBPYEF010000369.1, from coordinate 6,092 downwards.
GCGTGCCTCGCCCGGGCGCAGCGCCACGAAACGCTCCGCCGGCATCGCCCGCCGGGCCAGCGCCAGCGCCAAGGCCTCGGGTGGCCTCTCGACCCCCTCGTTGGTCAGGCGAAAGGTACCCCAATGGTGGCCGAACGCCTGCTCGGCCCCCGTCAACACCATGGCCTCCACCGCTTCCTCCGGGTTCATGTGGTTGTTGCGCATGAACCAGCGCGGCTCATAGGCGCCGATCGGCAGCAGCGCCAGCGCCAGCCGCGCATGGCGCCGGCGCACGCGCCGGAACGTCGCGCCATCGCCAAAGCCGGTATCGCCGACGCAGTAGATCTTCGTGTCCCCGCTCTCCACCACGAAGCTCGCCCACAGCGCGTGCATGCGATCGCCAAAACCCCGCGCCGACCAGTGCATGGCCGGCTCGACGTGGATGCGGATCCCGCCGAGTTCGAGGGTCTGATCCCATTCGACCGCGGTAGCAACGAGCCCCGGCACGCTGCGGCGCATGATCGCGTCATTGCCAAGCGGCGTGACAATGCGCGGGCGAAACCGCTGCCACAAGCGGCCAACGCTCGCCATGTCCAGATGATCGTAGTGGTTGTGGGTGACGAGCACGGCGTCGATGTTCGGCAGCTGCTCCCAGCCGATGCCGGGCGCATTGACGCGCCGCGGGCCAATGAACGCCAGCGGGCTGGCGCGCTCGGACCAGACCGGGTCGATCAGCAGGTTGCTGCCTCGCGCCTGGATCAGAAACGAGGCGTGGCCAATGAACACGATGCGCACACCGGGCCCTTCGAAGCGCGCGGGGGGGCGATCCTGCGCAAACGGACTTGGGTAGCGTGCCGGCCAGGCTTCGCCGCTGTCCCCGAGCTGCCATTTGAGAAAAGCGCCCGCACCCTTGGGCTCAGTCCCTCCGGGGTTGAAGAAGCGTACGCCGTCAAAGTGATCGGATGCGGGGCCGGCATAGTAGCGGTTGCGTCTGCCGCGCGAGGCCCGCGCCCACCAGCCCACCGTGGCGCCGGCGAGGCCGATCAGCAAGCGCATCAGCCGATACCGGTTGGCCATCCCTGTCGCTCTGTTTCGCATTGCCGCGGCGATAACGCCGGCCGAGGCGGCACCCCTCTGACGACAAACGCCACCCGCGAGGCTTCGCGGGTGGCGTCGGTGTAGCGCGCGGCGTGGACCGCTACATATCCATGCCGCCCATGCCACCCATGCCGGGGTGGCCGTGCCCGTGAGCGTGGGCTTCCTTCTTCTTTGGTGCTTCGGCGACGCCCGCTTCGGTGGTGATCAGCAGCCCGGCAATGGACGCGGCATCCTGCAGCGCGGTGCGCACGACCTTGGCCGGATCGATGATCCCCTTGTCAAACATGTCGCCGTACTCGTCGTTCTGGGCATCGTACCCGAACGCCGCGCCGCGACCATCCGACACCTTGCCGACGACGATTGAGCCTTCGACGCCGGCATTTTCGGCGATCTGGCGAATCGGCGCCTGCAGGGCCTTGCGCACGATGTTGACGCCGGCGTCCTGGTCCTCGTTCTCGCCCTTGAGCGTGATCGCCTGCGCGGCACGCAGCAGCGCCACGCCACCACCGACCACGATGCCTTCCTCGACGGCGGCGCGGGTGGCATTGAGCGCGTCGTCGACGCGATCCTTGCGCTCCTTGACCTCCACCTCGGTCGCGCCGCCGACCTTGATCACGGCGACGCCGCCCGCGAGCTTGGCAAGACGCTCCTGCAGCTTCTCCTTATCGTAATCGGAGGTGGTTTCCTCGATCTGCACCTTGATCTGTGCGACGCGGCCCTCGATGTCCTTCTTCTTGCCGGACCCGTCGATCACGGTGGTGTTTTCCTTCTCCACGCGCACGCGCTTGGCCCGGCCGAGCATGTCGAGGGTGACGTTCTCGAGCTTGATGCCCAGATCCTCGCTGATCACCTGGCCATTGGTCAGCACAGCGATGTCCTCGAGCATGGCCTTGCGACGATCGCCGAAGCCCGGCGCCTTTACGGCCGCAACCTTGAGACCGCCGCGCAGCTTGTTGACCACAAGGGTGGCGAGAGCCTCACCCTCGACCTCCTCGGCTATGATCAGCAGCGGCTTGCCGGTTTGCACCACGGCCTCCAGCACCGGCAGCAACGGCTGCAGGCTGGCGAGCTTCTTCTCATGGATGAGGATGTAGGGCTCTTCCAGCTCGGCGATCATCTTGTCGGCGTTGGTGATGAAGTAGGGGGACAGATAGCCGCGGTCGAACTGCATGCCCTCGACGACGTCGAGCTCGCTGTCGAGGCTCTTGGCCTCTTCGACGGTGATCACCCCCTCGTTGCCGACCTTCTGCATGGCCTCGGCGATCATATCGCCGATCGCCTTCTCGCCATTCGCCGAGATCGTCCCGACCTGAGCGACTTCCTGGCTGTTCTTGACCTTCTTGGCTTTCTTTTGAATGTCCTCGACCACCTGAGCGACGGCCTTGTCGATGCCGCGCTTGATGTCCATGGGGTTCATGCCGGCGGCGACCGCCTTCATGCCCTCGCGCACGATCGACTGCGCCAGAACGCAGGCCGTCGTGGTGCCGTCACCCGCGACGTCATTGGTTTTCTGTGCCGCTTCGCGCACCATCAGTGCGCCCATGTTCTCGAACTTGTCCTCAAGCTCGATTTCCTTGGCGACGGTAACGCCGTCCTTGGTCGTGCGCGGGGCACCGAACGATTTCTCGAGTACGACGTTGCGGCCCTTGGGGCCGCGCGTGACTTTGACGGCATTGGCGAGGATGTCGACGCCGCGCAGCATGCGCTCGCGGGCATCGCCTGAGAATCTGACGTCCTTGGCAGTCATTGGTGAACAACTCCTGGAAACCTTCGACTAACGATCAGCTGGCGCGGGCAGTTTGCCACCTGGCGGGACCCCGCTGCCCCACGGCACTTTGGCGATCCGACTACTTGTCGAGCACCCCCATAATGTCGCTCTCCTTCATGATCAGCAGCTCCTGACCGTCGATCTTGACCTCCGTTCCCGACCATTTCCCAAACAGCACCTTGTCCCGAGGCTTGACGTCCAAGGCGACGAGTTTGCCGCTCTCGTCCCGGGCCCCCGGGCCCACGGCGATGATTTCGCCCTGCTGGGGCTTCTCGGCGGCGGTATCGGGGATGATGATCCCTCCAGCCGTCTTGGTTTCACTCTCGACTCGGCGAACGACCACGCGGTCGTGCAGCGGACGAAACTTCATGACAAAAACTTCTCCCGGATCAGAGGCTTAGAACGAGGGCGCGACCCGTCATGGCGGGCCAGCCGGGCGGCTGTTAGCACTGTGAGCGAAAGAGTGCCAGTACCCCGGCGCTTCAGATAAGGGACGGCCGAGGGGCTGTCAAGGCCGGAGGCCGGCCGCCGCGGCCGGGGACCGATCGGGGCCTGGCGGCCCCTTCCCCACGCCATGCGCTCTCACTGCGCCTTCCCCGCCGGCGCGCCGGGCAGCGGGTATTTGCGCGGGCACGTCGTTGCTATGAAGCGATTGACCGACTTGACCATCGGCCACTGGAACAGGCCGACGTCGTCAGCGAGCTTGGCTGCCGTCCACAGCGTCGCCTTGACCGCCGAGGGCCCCTCAAGGCTGGTCAGATTGACCAAGATCTTCTCGACCCTGCCGTCCTTGAGGATCAGCTTGGGCGCGAGTGTCGCCGTGACCGTGCGCGGTTGCCCGTCGGTCTCGACGATGCAGGTGGCGGTGTGTGCAGGAAGCCACAACTTGAAATCCTTGCCGCGCGCGGTCATCGCCGCGGCGATCAGGGCGCGGGCGATGTGGATGCGCGTGCTGCAGCGCGCGTCGCCGAACCCCCACTTGAGCGTCGGTTGCTCCGCACCTTTAATGGCGCTGCGCACCCAGGTCTTGGACAGCTCGCAGTCGAGATCCTCGCCCGCGGCAGTTCTCTGCTGCAGCATGGTGCACAGGCGGCGTTCGCACGCGAGGATCGTCTCCTGCTCGCCGCTCTGTGCCTCCAGTGCCACGACCGAGACGGAGCTGGCGGCGAAGAGCGCGAGGGCCGCGCCGATGTTCGGCAACGACCGCACCGTCCCAAGCGCGGCTAGCAAAAAGAAGGGCATGATCCCCTCGTAGTTCCCGATCGTGGTCAGCCCGAGCCGGGCGACATGCGCCAGGCGCTTAGTGGCTCACTGGGCCAGCAGTGAGGCAGCAACGGCGGCTGCAGCGCCAACCCGTCCCCCTCGTGCCAGCGCGCCATTCCCATGAAGGCGGGACCGGCGAGCGCGCGGCGCCGCGGACGATCTGCTATCAATGTCCACAGACTTGCCCTGCCTGCAATCCGCAAGGTGACCCGATGACCTTCGATCTCATTCTGCGTGGTGGCCGCGTCATTGATCCCTCGCAGCGGCTCGATGCGCCGCTCGACGTCGCCTTTCGCGACGGCAGGGTCGCCAAGCTGGGGCCGCGGCTGCAAGGCGGCGCCGGTACCGATGTCCGCGACGTCGCGGGCCGCATCGTCACGCCGGGCCTGATCGATCTGCACACGCACGTATATTGGGGTGGCACCTCGCTCGGCATTGACGCGGAGCAGTTCTGTCGCAGCAGTGGCGTGACGACCTGCGTCGACACGGGTAGTGCCGGGCCCGGCAATTTCCTCGGCTTTCGCAAGCACGTCATCGAACCGAGCGCGGTGCGCATTCTCGCCTTCCTGCACGTTTCACATGCGGGCATCTTCGGCTTCTCGGGCCGGGTGATGGTCGGTGAGAGCGAGGAACTGCGCCTGATGAACCCCCTCGATGCCGTTGCGGTTGCCAATGACAATCGCGACCTCATCGTCGGCATCAAAGTTCGCGTCGGCCGACATGCTTCGGGTACGTCGGGAATCCTGCCCCTCGACATGGCCCTGCAGGTCGCCGAGGAGGTCGGCATGCCGCTGATGGCGCATATCGACCATCCGCCCCCGAGCTATGAGGAGGTGCTCACGCGCTTGCGGCCCGGCGACATTCTCACCCACGCCTTCCGCCCGTTCCCAAACGCCCCGGTGACCGCGCAGGGAACGCTGAAAAAGGCGGTGCTCGAAGCGCGCAGGCGTGGCGTGCTGTTCGACATCGGCCATGGCATGGGCTCGTTTGCCTTCAAGACCGCGCGGGCGATGCTCGCCAACGGCTTCCTTCCCGATACGATCTCCTCCGACGTGCACGCGCTCTCGATCAATGGTCCGGCGTTCGACCAGCTCACTACCATGTCGAAGTTTCTGTCGCTCGGCGTGCCGCTCGACCAGGTGATCGCCGCCTCGACGCTCAACGCCGCCCTGGCCCTGAAGCGCCCCGAGCTCGGCAGCCTAAAGCCCGGCAGCGTCGGCGACGCCAGCGTTCTGGTACTTGCCGAGGGTGCCTTCGCGTACGCCGACGTGGTCGGCGAGCGCCTCACCGGCACGTGCAAGCTAGGCTCGGCCGGTGTGGTCGTCGGCGGGCGCTGGTGGCACCCGGCCGACGCGGTTCGTCCGCCCAGCCACGGCTGAGCGGGCCCGCTCGGGCGACAAATGTTGGGTGGAAGGAAACGTTCCTTCCCTATGCAGCACAACGGAGAGTGGAGCATGGCTCAGGAAATGCCACGCATCGGCTGGATCGGCACCGGACGCATGGGCCTGCCCATGGCCCGGCGGCTGCTGCAGGCCGGCCACCAGCTCAGCGTCTTCAACCGCACCCGATCGAAGGCCGAGCCACTCGCCGCGCTCGGCGCTCGCATCGTCGCTACCGCGGCAGAGCTCGCCGACGTCGATGTGCTGTTCTCAATTGTCTCGACCGGCAAGGACCTCGAGCAGGTGTACTTCGGTCCGGGCGGCGTGGCCTCCGTCGGCGGCAGCCTGCCCTCCGTGTTCATCGACTGCTCGACCATTGCCGTCGCCGAATCTCAGCAGTTGCGCAGCCGGCTGAATGCCGCCGGCGCTGCGTACATCGCCGCTCCCGTGAGCGGTAATGCCAAGGTGATCGCCGCCGGCAAGCTCTCATGCGTGGCCTCGGGCCCGCAGTCGGCATTCCTGCGGGTCGAGCCCCTGCTCAAGGCGCTCGCCCCGCACGGGGTATCCTATGTCGGCGAGGGCGAGCTTGCGCGCGTGTGCAAGAT
>JBPYEF010000368.1:0-18587 GCA_051985875.1 Hyphomicrobiaceae bacterium | reverse complement strand
GCCGTGGCCGGCCCGTCGTCAAGCTCGATGGTGCGCACAAGCGCTCCCGATCCGCTGTTCCACACCCGCAAGGTTGCGTCGCTGCCACAAGACACGATCCAGCGCCCCTGGTCGGCGCTGGCGATACCCGTTACCGGACCTTTGTGGCCCGCCAGGCGCAATACAGTGGCGAGCTCGGTGGGTTGGCTCGCAACCATGCTGCCGCTGCGCCCTTCGACGCGCGGCAGGCTCTCCTGATAGGCCACGGCCAGGCTGGCGATGGCGAGACCGATCAGGAGCTTGTAGCTCAGCCTGCGCCACTGGCGCGAAGGAACGCGCCATAGCTGGCGGCGGCGCGGACGGGGCGGAGTGCGTACGATCTGAGCAGGCCGTGCCGGCGATGCGCCGCGATGTGCCGGCTCGGCAGGGGCGACCCGACGGGGTGAGACTGCGGGCGTCGGCGACGGCGGCCCGTACCCGAGCTTGATGGCGTTCGCGGCCGCGGCTGGCGGTCTGGGGCGCTCGGGCATCGTGCCAGGCGCGGGAGCGGTAGCGCGCGGGGCACGGCGCCGCTTGCGTGCGGCGACGAAGTCGAGGAGCTCGCCCTTGGCCTGCGGTGGACGGGCAGGGGCAGGGTCGGGCGGCGTCTGCGCCGGCATCTCCGGCGGCATCTCGACTGCGCCCTGCGTCGGCTGCTGGGTACGCACCCGCTCGAGCGCGCGGCGCAGGCTCAAGCCGGCGCGCTTTGGGTCCGGTGCGAGCAGCGGGCCCCGCCACTGCGCGATCGACTGCGGCCGTTCGCCGATCTCCAGCCGCAAGGCCTTATCGACGGCGGCCAGGAAGCCTGCGCGGTACGAGCTCAGCGCCGCGTCCCGCGCGCACACGTACTCGTCGTTGACCATGCGCGAGGGCGCATCCGGCGGCCGTCGCCCGGAAATCGCGTGGTAGAGGGTAGCGCCGAGCGCATAGATATCGGTCCACGCCCCCTGCTTGCTGGTCGTCGTGGCGTACTGCTCGTAAGGGCTGTAGCCCGGCTTGACCAGCGCGCTGACCGTCTTGGAGTGGGTGGCCATGTCCCCGCGCGCTGAACCGAAGTCGATCAGCACGGGGGCGCCGTCTTTGCGTACGATGATGTTGTCGGGGGCAATGTCCCGATGCAGGTAGTTTCCCGAATGCACGACCTCGAGCGCGTCGAGCAGCGGAGCGATGATGCGGTCGAGCTCGTTCTGGCGCGGCGCGCGCTGCAAGCCCTTGAGCCACGCCTTGAAGCTGCCCCCCTCTTCGAAATGCAACACCATGTAGCCGGTGTCTCTGGCGCGGAAACAGCGATACACGCGCACGATGTTTGGATGATTGAAGCGCGCCAGCGTCTGGGCCTCTTCGAGAAAGCGCTCAAGACCCCACTGGTAGTCCTTGGTGCTGTCGCGTGAGCGCGGCGCAACCTCGCCGCTCGTGCCGCGCGCGGCGTAGTCTAGGGGGAAGTACTCCTTGATGGTCACCTCGCGCGCGAGCGCGGTCTCGGTCGCCAAATAGGTAATGCCGAAGCCGCCGGCGCCCAGCACGCGCGTGATGCGAAATTCGCCAACGAGCTCGGTGCCCTCTGGCAATGCCAGCAGGTGCGTGGGCGACGCCGGGTGGGGTTGCATTCCCTTTCCCATCACAGCCGCTTCAACGGCAGCTCACCATACACCGATAGCGCCGCATTGCCACCGTCGCATGACCGTGGCGCTGGTGAGCACCATCCGCCCATGCCACACACCCTTCCTTTGCCGCCGCTTGCGCCGACATGCCGAGCCCGCGCAGCATCCGGCCGCCAGGCAAACAGCCACGCCGATCCGCGTGCGGCTCGCGTGATGCTAACTTCCGCTGCGTCCTGCAGCGATTGCGTGCCGCCGGCGGCCGCGAGCGCTGCATGTTATCCGAGTCGGCTGCACGCATGTCCCCCCGCACGTCGCTGAGTGGCTGCAGCGCGTGATCCAACGCTTTGCCGCGAGCGGGGCGCACAATACTCATACAATACTCATAATGAGCAATAACGAGTAATGTGGCGAGACGATGGGCGGCCAGTGCGCCGCTCGGCGTTTTGTCATGCGCATGCGCAGCGGCCATGTTCCTGCCGTCATGCTCCGCCATCGGTTGTGCTCAAAACCGTGGAAAACGCCCGCCACGCAGTGCGGTAGCGTCTGTGCAAGGGGCGTGCATCGGCGGCCTGCATCGCGGCCTTGCCAACCATCGGGTCCCCTGCCGGGCGGAGGATCGCTGACAACGGGAGATCGGCATGAAAGGTGAAAAGCGTGTGATCGGCCAAGCGCCGGCTGCCTCTGGCTCATCCGGTGGCGCGGCCGCGCCGCCGCGCGCCGCCACACCCGCCGCCGGCGCCGCGCCGCCCGGGACCGCGGGTGGGGCATCGCTGCCCAACCGCATCCTTGGCTCGCTGCGCGATGCGCTCAATGCCGCCAGTCGGGAGGAGCGCTCGGGAGAAATCGTGCTTGGCACGCAGGGGGCGACCGGAGGCGGCGGGCCGCAGCCGCGCGCGGCGTCGTCTCCGGAAGTCTCCACCCGCCCGGGGGAGCCCGCCCACCCACCGGCGAGCGCGCGCGAGTCCCGGGCGCAAGGGCGCGAATCGCGCCATGTCGAGCTGGAACCGCCCTCGAGCGAGGTGCGCAGCACAACCGAACGCGCCAGGGGGACAAGCGGAGCGTCCGCTCCCAGGACGCAAGCCTTGCGCGGCAGGGCTAAGGTCCTGCGCGACGCCTTTCACCAGGATCCCGTGGTTGGCTGGCTGGTCGTCGTGGGCGGTCCGGGGCTCGGCGCCTTTCGTCCCATTTACGAAGGCAACAACAGCGTCGGTCGCGGCGGCAGGCAGCGCATCCCTATCGACTTCGGCGATGATACGATCTCGGCTGAGGAGCAGGCCTTCATCCGCTACGATTCGCTCGACCGCTCGTTTCTGTTCGTGCCGAACCTTTCCAAGACCAACATCGTTGCGGTAAACGACAAGCGACCGACGGGCGCGGTGAAGCTGGAGCTGATGGACGTCATCAGCATGGGCCGCACCCAGCTCGCCTTCGTGCCGTTTTGCGGCGAAGAATTCGACTGGTCGGAGCTGTCCGACCTCAAGGAGTAGGTGTGGGCTTCGAGCATGCGGCACGCGCGAGCAAGGGCGCGAGGAGCTATCAGGAGGATGCCTTCGCGGTCCAGCGCGAACCCGCGCGCATCGCCGAGGGCTCCGTCGACGGGCTGATTGCCGTTTTGGCCGACGGCATGGGCGGGCATGCCGGCGGAGCCTATGCAAGCGCGTTGGCCTGCGAGGCTTTCGTGCACGCCTTTGCGGCGGCGCCCGGCGATGCGCCCGAGCGCCTGGAGGAGGCGCTGCAAAGCGCCAACCAGGCGATCGCTGAGGGGGTGGACGAGAATCCGGCGCTCGACGGCATGGGCTCCACGCTGATCGGTACGTTCTTTGACGGGGCAGGCCTGCAGTGGGTCAGCGTTGGCGACAGCCCCCTGTTCCTAGTGCGCGGCGGCACGATTGCGCTGCTCAATGCCGACCATTCGCTCGCGCCAGAGATCGACAAACTGGCGGCCGCCGGCAAGATAAGCTGGGAAGACGCGCGTGCCGACCCGCGGCGACACTATCTGCGCTCGGCGGTGACGGGTGCCGAGATCGAACTGATTGACCGCTCGCGCGCGCCGCTCGCGCTCAATACCGGTGACATCGTCATTCTTGCCAGCGACGGCATCCAGACGTTGAGCCACGGCGCGATACTCGATGTGGTTCAGCGCCATGCCAGTGGCGGACCGGAGGATGTCGCCGTGGCGCTGCTCGCCGCCATCGGCGCCGTCGGCGAGCCGCATCAGGACAATGCCACCGTGGTCGTGGTTGGCAAGGGCGATTGAACCCGGCGAACGCGGCGCGCGCGGAGGATGAAGGAGCAGTCGCCGAGGCGTGGGCTAGACCCGAGGCACCTTCGCCGTCTCCACCGCCGGGACGGCGAGCTGTCACCGCTTGCCGCGGCGGCCGTTCTCTTTGCCCGCGGCAGGCGCGCCGAGTACGCCACGGGCGTTGCGCGTCGCCACTCCGCCTGCCAGGGTCGTGATCTTCCAGGCGCCGCTCGGCACACGGCTGCTCGCCGTAGGCTGCCCTTCGTGCGCATCGCGACGTCGTCGTCGAAGTCGCCGAACGCGTCCCGGGTGTGCACCGAAACGCACGGCACATTGCCGAGCCAGGGAGCTCCCGCGGTTAGCGGGCACCGAGCCGGCGCAACCGCTCGACCGCCTCCACCGCTCCAAGCTCCCGGGCTTTTTCGTACCACTTGCGTGCCGCCTCGATGTCGGGTTCGAGACCAACGACGTTGAGCTTGGCGAGCTCATCGGGATCGTAGGTGGCGGCGAGCGCAACGGCGCTCTGCGCCAGCCCTGCCTCGGCCGCGCGCTCAAAGAATTGCCGCGCCGCGAAGATATTGCCGCGCTCGAGTTGTTCTTTGCCCTTGTCGTGCAGATTGAGGGCGCGCTCGCGCTCGGCCGGGGGAAGCGGTGTCGGGCTGATCTGCACCGGCGCCGACACGCGCGGAATTATGACCGCTGGGGCTGCCGGCGGCGGCGGCGGCGCGGCGACAACCAGCACCGTTCTAGCCTCCGCGAGCAGGCCGCCATCGATGTTGACCAGGCTGATGGCTACGTCCGCCTGACCCTGCACACCGGCGGGCAGGATGATGGTCAGCGTCGGGAGCGCGACCAAGGGAACGGCCCATGCTCCCGGAGCGATGGCGTGCCCCTCAGACAACGCTGCGGCGGGAGGTAGGCCGCGAATGCGCACGAAGCTGTTCTTCTGTATCGCTTCTGGCGGACGGATCTCGATCGGCAGCCGCACGCGCGAAGCAGGCTCAGCGCGCAGCTGTGACGCGACGCTGAGCGACAGTGGCTGCTGGGCGCGCGCAACGGCCAGCGCGCTGGCCGCGGCCACGACCATAAGGAGGGCCGCGCCGATCGCCCTTGCCCGCCCTGCGCATCGGCCTTCATCGGACCGCACAGTTGGTCCCATCTGCGGCCTCGTGCTCCCAACCCCCGGACTTCTCTCGCAGCGTTTCGCCTCCGCGCTATTGCCGCTTCTGCTGCTTGCTCCACTCGAGGAATTGCTGGAACAGCCGTTCCTGTTCTGCGGCATTGCCTGGCGCTGCGCGCGCTGCTTGCTGGCGCGCCATCACCGGGTCGATGTTGACCTTGGCGGAGGCGGCCCGGTTGACCATCTCCTGTGCGGGCGGGAAGCGCGTCCACCCGGGAATCGTGCCGGCGAGATTCATTTCCTTCCAGTCGGGTTGGAACGTCGGCCCCTTCAGCTTCTCGAACCGGTCAAACAGGTATTCCACAAAACGCACGCAGCGGCGATAGCGGTCCGTTTCCGGTCGCCAATTGTAGACGGCGAGCAGCGCCGCGACGGAAATCGTCTGCACAACTTGACCCTCCGGAATGAGGTTCGGGTAGTCCTTTGAGGTCAGCTCGGATGGAATATAGTAGTCCTCAAACTTTGGTCCGAATTCCACGGGCAGAAAGTGGAAGCCCGGCTCGGGTTTGAACTTTGCAAACAACTCGTTGGGCTTGCCGACGACGTGAACGATGCCGGCGAGCTCACCCCTGCGCATGGCTTCGAGCGCCTGCGCGTTGTTCTGGAACACGCGCTGCACCTTAATGCCCAGGCGGTCGAAGACGATACCGCCCGTGTAGTTCGCGGCGCTGCCAACGGTGTTGAACCCGACCTTCTTGCCCGCTAGGTCCTCGAAGGTCTTAATTTCCGGCCGCACGTACACGTGCACGGGGCCGAGGAACATTGGAATGACGTAGTTGACGCGCTTGTCGATGCCCGGGATCTTCTCCACGTTCTTGAAGTAGTCGAGAACGTCGGCGTAGGTGATCGCGAAGTCCACGCCCTTGAGGTAGATGAGATCGGTGATGTTGCCGACGGCGCCGTAGCTGATGATCGGCAGCACCCGGAGATTGTCGCCGTCGTCGAGCGCGCGGCCGAGATCCGCCGCGTATTTGGAGAACGTACCCTCAAGCAGACCGCCGTCAAGCCCCACCGTCCAGTTGTTGATGCGTGCGGCCTTGGCAATCTCGTCCTCGGTCACCGGCTTATTCGGGATCGGTTGGGCGCGACGTGGCGCAGGCGCCACCGTCTGCGCAAATAGGCTGTTCTTGGCCGATTGCGCCTCGACCGCGAACGTGACGCAGAGAGCGGTAGCGATCCACAGCAGGCCAAGTTTCACGCGGTACACGTCAGTTCCTCCCCAAAATGCGCACTACAACGAGCGGGTGCCGCGAGACGGCGCAAGGCGCAGCGCCCGTGCGTGGGCGCACCGCCTTCCGGCCCACGCCCAACCCGGTCGCGGCATCGCCTCCGGCTGGGCTGGCGTGCCCGCGCATCGGCCCTCAACCAGATCCCCGCCCTTAGTCTCCATCCGATTTTCGGCCAGGCCCTGTCCAGTTTTCTTCCCCAGCTCTCTTCCGCAGTTTTTGTCCGAATTTCTTCCCAAGCTTCCCAAGTGCTTTTCCCGGCGTTCATCTCCCAGACTTGCAGGGCTCGCCTCTGCGCCGGGCTTGCTCGCCCAGCCCCCGGATGGTCAACGGTCCGGATCGTCGATGGTCCGGATCGTCGATGGTCCGGAGTGTCGATGGTCCGGAGTGTCAACGGATTGCCGGTCGCCTCTCGGCCGGGCTCTCGCCCGGTGACTTTCCCCCCAGCCTGCTACCTCTGACGCTTCTTCCCACGCACCACCGGGCCGAACGGTCCGACAAGTGAACCGGCCCAGGCTTGCAGGCAATTGTGTCGAGGTATTGATCGCGAGCGCGTTAATATATCGTCTCTGTCAACCGTTGTGGGTAGTTGCGATCGTAAGCGTTGGCGTCGATTGCGCCCTTGCTAAGGCTCTCCAGGATGGTCCCCGTGCTTGGCAACTCCGAGCGGGCGACCTGCACCTCTGGGCTCCACAGGCGCGAGCGCACGAGGGCCTTGGGGCACTGAAAGTAAACGCGCTCCACGTGCACGACGATTACGCTCTTGGGCAGTTTTCCGGCCATGGCAAAGCTTGCGCACAGCTCCTCGTCAGTGGTGATCTCGGCGCGGCCATTGATGCGCAGGGTGTTGTCGATCCCAGGGATCAGAAACAGCAGCGCAATGCGCGGGTCGCATACCCGCACAAACCCGGCCGGGTCTCCGCGCGGGGAACAGTCGAGACCCTCCGGCCCGGCCGTGGCCATCACGATAAACGGCGCGCGGTCAATAAAGGCCTTGTAATGCTCGCTGATGTAGTCGATCTCCTTGGCGATGGCCGGTGGCTGTGGGAAGCCATATAAGGTCTCGAGCTCTGTGATCGTGGTAATGCGCGGCATGGGCGGCTCCTGAGAGGCGGGCTCCTTGCGTCCGGGCATGGCTAGGGTAGCACTCACCCCACGTCAAGGTAGCGGTCGGGCGCGCGGGCGCCGCGATTGGCTTTCGTGGTGGCGGCAAAGGCGCGCCTGCCGAGATCGGTCGACGGGCCGATACGGTGCACAGCGTTTCTTGGCGGTGAGGGGCGGGACGGGCGGTGAGGGGCGGTGGGGCCAGGGCGGTGGGCCCAGGCGCAGCGCCGGGGCGAGGCTCGGAAGACGGCTCGCGCAATGGCAAGGCAGCAATGCTCTCGGTGTTTGATCGTCATCTCAAATTCTGGCACGTGTGCCTTGCGGCCGGCGTAGCCCTGGCGTGGTTTGCGGGGATGAGCCTCGCAACTCAGGCCGCGCTTCCGGGGGCCAAGCTGTTTCGCTGCCCGATCGGCCTTTGCTTTGGCTACTATGCGCCGGTGGAGTTGCAGGCGACGCTGACGCGCGTTGGCAAAGAGGGTCGCCAATTCCTCGCGCAGACCCTGCTACCCCTCGACACGGCTCTGCCTGCGCTGGTGGGGGTCGCCCTGATCCTTGCCATCGCCTGGTTCAGCCGCCCGCACGGGGCTGTCGCCATTCCGCTCGGCCATGGCGCACGCACCACCCTGCTGTGCGTGCCCGTCCTGTACTGCCTCGCCGACTACGCCGAGAACTGGGCGCTCGCTGAGGCGCTCGATGCCTTTCCCGAGATCCCCTACCGGCTAGCGCGCCGCGCGAGCCTGCTGACGGCTGCCAAATCGCAGCTGGTGACCGCCGCGATCGGCATCGCCTTGGCGCTGGCAATTACCGCCTGGGGTCGAGGACACCAACACCGCCGCCGCGACACCGCGCGCTAGGCGGCAGGCTGACGTTCAGCCAGCCCCTTGCTGCTTGGCAAACACCTTGCGCGCGGCGCGGAAGCACTCGACCCCGAGCGGCACGCCGGCGTAGACGGCGATCTGGTGGATGATCGCCTGAACCTCGTCCTTGCTGACGCCGTTGCGCAGCGCGCCTTCGAGGTGCAGCTCCCATTCCTGCATGCGGTTGAGACACGCGAGCATGACCAGATTGAGCATCGAGCGTGTCTTGCGCGGCAGGCGCTCGTCGCCCCACACGAGGCCCCAGCAGTACTCGTTGAGGATTTCCTGGAAGGGGCGATTAAATGCGTCGGCGTTGGCGGCAGCCTTGGCGACATATTCTTCGCCCAGAACGGCCTGACGCACGGCAAGTCCCTTGTCTCGCAATGCCTTGTCCATCGTCGTCTCCTCGTCATTTGACAATCGCGCAATCATTGGCAGTGTTTTGCATCCCGCTCAAGGCGGACGCCATCGCCGAGCCCCGCGTTTTCAGGTAGGCTCGCAGACCGGTTTGGTTGCGGCGACGAGGAGCTGATGCGTTGGGTGCGGCTCAGGACGGGTGAGGAGATCCCGGCGCTGGGGGTGGGAACCTGGCGCATGGGGGAGCGCACGTCGGCGCGCTCAGCAGAGGTTCGGGCGCTGAACACCGCGCTCGATCTCGGGCTCAATCTGATCGATACGGCCGAGATGTACGGCGACGGCGTGGCTGAGGAAATCGTCGCCGACGCCATCGCCGGGCGCCGCCAACAGGTATATCTCGTCAGCAAGGTCTATCCCCACAACGCCTCGCGCGCCGGCACCATCGAAGCGTGCGAGAGAAGCCTCAAGCGGCTGCGCACCGATCGCCTTGATCTCTACCTGTTGCACTGGCGCGGAGCCCATCCGCTGGTCGAGACGGTAGCCGGCTTCGAAGCGCTGAAGAGCGCCGGCAAGATCCGCGGCTGGGGCGTGAGCAACTTCGATGTCGCCGACTTGGCGGCGCTGGCAGCGGTGACCGACGGCGGCAACTGCCTGTCGGACCAAGTGCTCTACCACTTGGGTGTGCGCGGCATCGAATGGCGGCTGCTCGAGGTCTGCCGCGGTAGCGCAATGATGGTGATGGCCTATTCGCCGCTTGGGCAAGGCCCGCTATTGCGCAAACCGGCGCTGAAGGCGCTCGCCCTGAAGCACGCCTGCGACCCCGGCGCGATCGCGCTCGCGTGGGTACTGCGCCAGCCGGGCGTGGTCGCCATTCCCAAGGCCACCCAGCCCGCGCATGTGCGCGCCAACATCCGCGCGCTCGAAATCGCCCTCGACGCCGAGGATCTGGCCGCGCTCGACGCCGCCTTTCCCCCGCCGAAGCGCGCTACGCCGCTGGCGATGACCTGACCACCCTCAGACCACCGGCACGCCGGCCGCCTTGGCCTCCTCCTCGGGCTCGACGTGGATCAACACCTCGGCGTCATGTACCGCGGACTTCAACGCCACTTCGATGCGATCGCAGATCCGATGCGAGGTGGCGACCGTCATGCTGCCCGGCACCACCAAATGAAACTCGATGAAGGTGGCTCGGCCCGCCGTACGCGTCTTGACGTCGTGGGCCTCGATGGCGCCCTCGGCATTGGCGGAGATGACGTGGCGAATGAGACGGAGCACCTCCGCCGTGACCGCCTCGTCCATCAGGCCACTGATTGAAGCGCGCGTCAGGCGCCAGCCGGCCCACAGGATGTTCCCCGCCACCAAGGCGGCGAGCGCTGGGTCGAGCAGCTGCCAGCCCGTCAGGGCGACGAGCAGCAGGCCGGCCAGCACCGCGGTCGACGTCAGGACGTCGGTAAAGAGGTGCCAGGCATCAGCGACCAGGGCCGGAGAACGCTGCCGGCGACCCCAGGTCAAAAGGAACGCAGACCATGCCGCGTTGAGCACGGTTGCCGACCCATTGAGCAGAATCCCGGTCAGCGGCTTCAACAGCGTGCGCGGTTGCACGAGCGCATCGTAGGCCTCGCGCAATATCAGCAGTGCGGCGACGACGATCAGTACGCCCTCGAACACGGCCGAGAAATACTCGGCCTTGTGGTGTCCGAACTGATGCTGGCGGTCGGCCGGCCGGGCGGAGACGTGGATCGTGTAGAGGGCAACCGAGGCCGTAATCAGGTTGACGACGCTTTCCAGGGCGTCGGAATAGAGGGCCACGCTGCCTGTTGCCGCGTAAGCGAGGTACTTGAGCCCCATCACCACCAGCGACACGCCAATCGAGGCTATGGCGGCGCACTTGAGCTTGTCGGCGGCGATCGGCGAGGCGAGAGACATTGCGGTTTCGCTGCGTGACGCGCCATGGGCATGGCCGTGCAACTGAAGGCAGGAACCTTGCCCATGGCCCTGCACATGATGGCCCTGCAGATGGCCCTGCAGATGGCATGGGAGGGGGCCGATTGCCAGTGCTTTTGGCGCGCGCGCGACCCTCGCGCCGCACTCTTCCCTTGAAAGCCACACGTTTCGCGGTGCGGCGTCTACCCGATGGCTTGCGAATCTGCTGCAAGTTCGCGCGAGCCTTGCGCGCGGTGCGCTGGCCAGAGGAGGCGATGGGGTGGCCAATTTCACGACGCACATCGCGGTCGGCACGGTGCTCAGTGGAGCGCTGGCAACCGTCACCGTAGCCGCCGACCTCGTCGCCCCCGAGAATATCGTCGCCGTCACTTTGGCAGGCGTGCTCGGCTCGGTGTTGCCCGACATTGATCTCAAGGACTCGCGTCCTTCCAGGGCGATCTTCGCCGGGCTGGCGGTATTCTTCTCTTTCGCCGTCCTCTTCAGCCTGGAGCGCAGGTATTCGATCGCCGAGATGCTGATCCTATGGCTCGGGACGCTGCTGTTCGTGCGCTATGGAGCGCGCGCGGTATTTTTCCGTTTCAGCTATCACCGCGGGATCTGGCATTCGCTGTTGGCAATGACGTTCTGCGCGCTGCTGACATCGTGGGTCTACTACCGGCTGCTACAGCGCGATGCGGCGGTTGCCTGGCTCGCTGCGGGCTTCCTCGCAATCGGCTTTCTAACCCATCTTATTCTCGACGAGCTCTACTCCGTCGACGTGATGGACACGCGTATCAAGGCCTCTTTCGGCACGGCGCTGAAGCTGGTCGATACCAAGCACTGGGGCCACACTACCGCCATGGCGGCGGCAACGCTGCTTGTGTTCTTGGTTACGCCACCGACCCAGGTGTTCGTCGAGAACATCACCTCGCGAGCGCTCTGGAGCGAGCTACACCGACGCCTGCTGCCGCAAGATCACAAGTGGTTTGCGGGGTTGGCACGGATCAAGCCGACGGCCCCTGAAGGCGATGCGGTTCCAAGACCGGTCGAGAGCAAGCCGGGGGCGATCGTGACCGGAACGATTGTGCGGACGCCCGATCCGCCCGCGGCAGAACAGCCCTCCGCGCCCCCGGATGCCGGTCGGTGAGCGCGACCGACCGGGCTCCGGACAATTTTTGAGCGGCGCAGCAATACTGCAACAGGGCCGAGGTGCGGCGGTAAAACGCGTGGCGCCTCAGGCGCTTCGGGGCTCTTGGTGCCGCCACAATCGAGCATCAAGGAACAGGCTCGCGGCATTGCTTTCGGTCGGCCCAATCGCGGCCGCATGCGATCTGGTACTGTTTCCGCGAGAATGGGCAGGCAATTGACAGGAGCATCGCCATGCCAATCAATTGGGCGGACATCCCCTGGACGGCAGTCGGCCTCTTGGCTGCGCTGACGTTCGTGTCCTCGCTGATCGGCCACTCGCTGACGCGCAATGCGTTTGGCGGCGCGATCATCGCGGTGATCATTTTCGTTGCTGTGTACGTGTTCTGGGACTTCTATCCGCACGGGTTACTACCGACGCTGCGCTTCCCGACCAGAGTGTAGCAGCACCGCACTGGCGCGCTTCTCGACGTCGACGCTTCCGTCAGCCGACCGCAGTTCGGCTCCCTTCCGCAAAGAAGGGAGCCGCCGTCGTCTCGGCGAGGCGCCGCGCGTTCGTGCGCGCGGCGAGCGCTTGCAGCCGCCTCGACGCCAGTGGCTGGTCGCCTCAGGGGAATTGTGCAAACCGCTGCAGATTTCTGAGCAGCAGGCGCACGATCTTGGGCGGCCGTTTGCCAGAGAAGGACTTCAGCGCGTGACGTGAAGGCGTGCGGTGCGCGGCCATCGGCGGTGGTTCGGATGCGAGTTCGGCGTCCGCTTCGTGCTGCGGCTCGGGCGGCTGGGCGCCCCGCCGGGTGTCACCCGGCGCCGCGCCGGATGCGGACTGTTCGGCCAACGGCGCTGCTGGCGCTGGAGGTGCGGCAGCTGCGAGCCGTTCCCCCCTCCCCTCGGGTGCGGTAGCCGGCTGTGGGGGGGCCGCGGCGACGACGCCAGCGAAGCAGGCGGCCCGCGCATTCGCTGTCGGAGCGGATTCGCTGCGACACGGCTCGGCACACACGCGCTGCTTTTCGCCCTGCACCAGGCGCAGCAGTATCTCGTTCGGCTGGGCGACGGGCAGCCGGGCATTGACGCGTGCGAGGAAGACACGCATCGCCGCTTGCGGCTCGTTGCCCCATGTGCTGCCGATGGCGCCGCCGTAGCAGCCGACGCGGGCAAGCTCATGCTCGAGGAGCCGCACCAGGTCATCGCGCCTTTGCGGCGCGGGCAAGCCTTCCCCTTCATCGATGGCAGCGGACGGTGCGGGTAACTTGCGCGCGACGACCACGGCGGCGTCGCCGACGCCTCCCGCGTAGTCGGGGTGCTCGATGGCAAAGGAGGCCGCGCACGCCACAGCACCCGCGCCAAGCAGGATAAGGCAATGCCCGAGGAGGCGGTTCATGCGCTCGTCCCCCACCCCTGTATCCCCGATGCCATCGCTGGCTGTCACAGGCAGCTGGCTACCACCAGCCTGGCGCGCGATCGTGACCAAAGGGCGGCGAGACCGCGGCCTGACAAGTGGGCAGTCCGTCGCCCCCACCTGAGGAGTTGCACCCTTGAGGGCCGCTCCGTAGATTAGAATTAGTCTCATTCCAGGGGGAGCGGCACGCCGTGAAGGCATTTTCCGATCTCACCGAGCAGGAGATCCTCGCCCTAGCCATTTCCGCTGAGGAGGAGGATGCGCGTATCTATGCCGACTACGCCGAGGGTCTCAAGGGGTCGTATCCGGCCTCCGCGAAGGTGTTTACGGAAATGGCCGCGGAGGAGAACGAGCACCGCCGGCGACTGATCGAGAGCTACCGCCACCGTTTCGGGGAACACATTCCTCTCGTCCGCCGCCAGGATGTCAGGGGCTTCATGCGCCACGAGCCTCCGTGGATGGTGCGCCCGCTCGGCCTCGATCGCGTGCGCAAGCAGGCGGAGGTGATGGAATTCGAGGCGCGTCGCTTCTACGAGCGCGCGGTCGCCGCAAGCTCCGATGCCAGTGTGCGCAAGCTGCTCGGGGACCTGGCGGCGGCCGAGAGTTCGCACGTCAGCCTGGCGCAGCGCCTCGGCCACGAAGTGCTGACGCCCGGTGCGCGGCAGGCGGAGGACGAGACACGGCGGCGCATGTTCGTGCTGCAGGTGGTGCAGCCCGGCCTGGCGGGGCTTATGGACGGCTCGGTGTCGACACTGGCGCCGCTGTTTGCCGCCGCTTTTGCCACACACGACACCCGGCAAACGTTTCTCGTCGGCTTGGCAGCCTCCGTTGGCGCCGGCGTCTCGATGGGCTTTGCCGAAGCGTTGTCGGATGATGGTGCGCTCACTGGCCGTGGCCATCCCTGGTTGCGCGGAGCCATCACCGGTGCGATGACCGCGCTCGGCGGCATCGGCCATACGCTGCCCTATCTCCTTGGCAATTTCGGTACGGCCACCGCGCTTGCGGTCGCCGTCGTGCTGATCGAGCTGTGGGTGATCGCCTGGATCCGCGCGCGCTATATGGACACTAAGTTCCTGCGCGCCGCCTTTGAGGTAGTGGTCGGAGGACTGATCGTGTTTGCCGCGGGGATCCTGATCGGCAGCGCGTAGCCGGTGCGCCTGTCGCATGCCGCCCGCGGCGCGGTCAACGCCCGGTGCACGCAGCCCAACGCGACGTGTCGCGGGGCCTCCGCCCGGGCCACGAGACTAGGCCAAGCTGAACTTCGCACCGGCCTTTCGTAGGAGCTTTGACATTCGCGCGCCGGCAGAAGCCCGACACGAAACTGGGTGAGGCCGCGCAGCAACAACATTCCGCGATCCGAAATGGTCGCCCGGCAGATCAGTCAAACACCGATTGTCTCTCATTTATAACAACCATTTGCCATCGATGTGATGAGGGCGGCAATGTTGATTGCGGTGTTCAGAACCTTCTTGGTTTTCTTCCTCGGTGGAATATTGATCGCTACCGCGGTTATCAGCCTCTCCTTGATCGGTCAATACGTCTGGCTAGATTGCCTCCATGACAACCCCACGCGTACATGCGGAGACTCGCTGCTATTCGTCGTAGTGTCGCCGGTTTACGGCATCGTGATCGCGATGGGGCTCTACTTCCTGCCTATTATTGTCGGAACTGCATTGGCCGTCTTTGGTCGGGCTATCTTTGGTTATGTGCCACTGTGGTATGTGACGGCGATCCTGCCGGTCTGCGCGTTGGCCTATAGTACACAGACAAAGTCGTGGTTTCCCAATGCCGAAATGCACCTGCCTTGGGAGCGCCTTATGATGTTCTCGGCCATTCAGCTCCCTCTTCTGCTCGTTTGTTGGTGGTGGGACCGTCGCACAACCTGGACATGAGGAAGAGCTGAGTAAGGACTGCCTCAAGGTCAGGTCAAACGCCAGCAGCAACGTGTAAGCCGCGCCGGGCTGCGTGCATTCCTTGCTCGCGTCGGCGAAGAGGACGCAGCGCTGTTTGTCGCTGTGGTCGGCTTGATTCGGGATGCCGAACTCTTTGCCCGTATGCAGGCGCGTCGGAGGATCAAGCTCAATCAGCCCCGATACACGCATCGAATGGTCGATTGCGTTCTATCCTAGGCTCACCCACCTTGCTCGCGAACGAACCCCTATCACCGCCATCAATCCGTTTCTGTGCTAACGTGCCGCCGAATTGTTGATTTCAGGGGAGCAACACACGGCTACAATTAGCCAATTAACAAAGCTCGTTTGGGTGTTGATCATTCTCATTCCCCTCACCGCGGGTGCTTACGGAGAATGCGTGCTTGGTCAGCTCACTCTTTAAAGGCCCTCATGGTTTAGAGATGTACTTTTTGACGCCCGGATTTCTCTAACCCTACGGGCTGGGGCACCGTAACGCTCATACGCTCATACATAGTCGTGAGCGAGTACACTGCAATCTGGCATTTTGGTTCAGCGGATCGCGAGTCAGAGCCACACTTTGGGCAGACCGCAACGTCAGGAAGATCGATCGGTCCCTGGTTGAGGGCATTCAAAGACCGCAGAGGTAATGCGGTTGTTTTTATTATCGACACCAGCCACTCGAGGGATCTTGTTGTAAGATTTAAGGCCAGCGTCCTTCAGGACTTTCGCGGCTGCCGTCATCGGCAATCGAGAGAATAGCGGTCGCGAGCCTCATGCGGGCACCCTTCCGTGTGGTCGGATCGGTGCCGACGCTGCCCGCGATACTCGCTCGAGCCTCATCGAAGACTGGCCAACTGCCTTCAGGGCTTCGGCGCGAGTGATGCTCTATCGATGAGCTTGCGCGCGTTCCATAGCATCGCCCACGATGCAAGCCTCACCGCAGACTGCGGAGCCGGGGTTTGGATCGAAAGCAATCGGGCCTGGAACGCGGTGCGAGGGCGGGGATCGGCGCGAAGATGACGCTACCGACCCCCCTGAGGCAGACCCTACGCAGGCTACTTCGACAGTCCGCCCAGCCCCCAATGAAGCGTACTATGGCAACCCTCAAGGTAAAAGGCGTGAGTGGGCAGACCGCAGCAGTCATCCACATTGTGTGGCCAAATTGCATAAGCCACTCGGCTAGGTGACGCGGCAAACGCGATTATGACGCGTGCTGGGGGCAGGCCGCTCAGCATCCAATAGAGCGTGGCGCATGCTATCGGCCGCTAGAGAGAAGGTGAGCAGACACCTGATGCCATCCGGACGGAAGTCGACGCAGGTCTCTCCGGGCGTGCCCCTCAGCATCTCCTTACGATCGCGTCCACAGTGCACTACGAAAACAGCGCCGCCACACTGGCAATCAATCCTTTGTGGATCGGTTTGAAAAGCACCGGTGCCTCTGGCCATTGCTGGAACGCAGTATGGAACCGTGCCGTATGGAAGAGGAAGGGGATGTGTCGATACGTTAGCTTCCAACACACGGGAGAGCTGTCGCCGCGCCCGAGATCGAAATCGAGGACCCCTGCGGACAGGTCAGGGTGACCGGCGAGACGCATGGCCATATCCAGGTGCGAAGCGGCAAACACCTGGGCGCCAGCGTCCTGCAACCGCCTTGCAACATCCAGGCAGATCCAAAGCTCGTCCTCGACCACCAGAATGGACCGTCCTGCCAAGCTAAAGCTTTCCAACACGCTCCTCCCACTTGAGTTATTGGGGATTGAGTGTCCGTGGTCGGCAAATGACGCGGAGCAACCTCGAGCCGTTCGCACGAAGGCAAGCTGGCCCGCGCCTGAATCCCTTACTACGCGCGGCGACGCTGCCTGTTCCAGGAGCGCAAGTCCGTCAGGGGCTATCCATTGAACGAGGGACCCGGACAGGGGGGACTATGCTCGCTTCTTTCGACCCCGTGCCGACTTGCCCTTGGCCGGCGTAGAACCCTCTACGCTGCGCTTCAGGGCTTCCATAAGATTGATGACGTTGCCGCCAGTCGGGCGCTCCACTTCTTTCGCGACGACCGTGTGTCCTTTCATCTTCTCCTGAACAAGCTCTTTCAACGCAGTGCCGTAGTGATCTTCGAAGTTGGTTGCGTCAAATGGTCCGGACTTCTTCTCGATAAGCTGCACCGCCAGATCGATCATGTCCTTCTGGGGCTTGGCGGTCGGGACATGGTCGAAGTAGTCGGCAGGATTGCGGAGCTCGTCGGCGTACCGGAGCATCTCCATTACGAGGCCGTCTTCGAGCGGGGCTATGGCAACCAGCCACTCCCGACCGGCGATGGTGAGCTGTGCGAGACCCACCTTGTCGGTCTTGCGAAGCGCGTCACGAATGACGGCATAACCCTCACCGGCCATCTGATCGGCTGGTACGAGGAAGTACGGCCTCTCGAAGTAGCGATAATCGATCTCCTTGGTATCGACGAACTGCACCAGGTCGATGGTCTGCTTGCTCTCAAGTTTGATGGCGTCGATTTCCTCAGGGTCAAGCAGCACGTAGGTGTCGGCGTCTACCTCGTACCCCTTCGCGATGTCCGCGTTCTCGACCACACCGACACCGGGCACGACCTTCTGATAGTTCACACGCTTTCCGGAGGGCTTGTGGATCTGACGAAATGAGATCGCCGCCTGAGACTCGATGGCGTTGTGCACGTGGACACCAATGGACACGAGGCTCAGCCGGAGAAAGCCCTTCCAGTACGCTCTTCCGCGGGGCATGTTCTCAGCATCTTGTGGGAGGAAAACACATAGCCACCAATATGTTGCGCAAATGTTGTTCTTACAACCTTCAGCTGGACTTAGGAGTTCTTGTTCGCTTTTTGTTCCAGACGTGCTATGGAGAGGCCGCCTGTGGGCGCCATGTCCTTCCAGACGGAGGTGTTGGTCACCCGTCCTCCGCGTGGTGTCTCGTCCAGGTCGCTCCAGCACGGCAATTTTCAGGAGTGGCGCTCCTTCCCCATGCGATCACCCGACGAGATGCGGCCCGGGAACCGCTACGCCCGCCAGGCAACCGCACGCCGGACCCTTGCGGACATGATCGCATCCAGGACAGTCCTGGTCGCGGTTTGTCGGCGGTGCAAACACGAGAGGCTGCTCTTCCCGGCTGATCTCATCGAGCGCCTTGGTGCCCACCAGCGGATCGCCGATCTTGGCGAGAAACTACGGTGCGGTGGATGTGGTGGCCGCGGGTTGGCCAGGGTCTACGAAGCGTCGCGCTGATAGAGCCGTTTGGAAGCCCGGCGATCAAGAGGATCTTCGGTGCTATCGGTGAGCAGCAACATGCCGTGAGGCCAGATGGTGTGCTTCGGCGCCCCTCTTCTGGGTCTGAACCTGTGTAAGATCGGCCGTGCGTTAGGGACGTCGTTCAGCGAGCGGCGGCGCCGTCAGTGGCCGGCAGTCCGGCGCGAAGGTGAGCGGAGCGGCCGTGCGCCTTCTGAGGTCAGCCTCGCTGAGACCCCTGAGTATTCGGCGCACAAGGAAACCTGCGGGCGTTATCTTGATTACGGCCAAGTCCGTATAGACATCGGTAACACAACCGACAGCGGTCAGGGGAAGGGTGCATCGTTCGACCAAGCGGGGCAGGCCGTCGCGC
>JBPYEF010000367.1:0-3135 GCA_051985875.1 Hyphomicrobiaceae bacterium | reverse complement strand
GCATCATCGGCGTCGCCGTGCCGATCAGGAACCCCACGGGGCGCACCCTCGCCGCCCTCGCCATGCACGGGCCCGTGATGCGCCTGTCGCTTTCTTCCTGCGAGGCCCATGTCGACCGGCTGCTGCGCGCCGCCGAGCGCATTGCACGCGCCTGGCTGCTCGGCTGATCGCGCAGTGGCGAAACGCGGCGATGCTCTGCCTGCGCTTGCGTGCCGCGCGGCTAGCGCTGCACCATGGCGATGCTCTATCCTCGAGGGGCAACAGCGCTGCGAAACGATTGAGGAGTGTGCGATGCCCAAGATGACGCCGAGCGAGGCCTTGGTCGAGACGCTCGTTTCCCACGCGGTCAAAGACGTGTTCGGCATCGTCGGGTCGGCCTACATGGATGCCCTCGACCTGTTCCCGACCGCGGGCATCCGCTTCATTCCGACCGTACACGAGCAGGGTGCAGGTCACATGGCCGACGGCTATGCGCGCGTGTCCGGACGCCATGGGGTGTGCATCGCCCAAAACGGGCCGGGGGTCACCAATTTCGTCACCGCAACGGCCGCGGCATTCTGGGCGCACTCGCCGGTGGTGGTGATCACGCCCGAAACGGGATCTCTGGGCATGGGGCTCGGCGGCTTCCAGGAGACCGATCAGCTGCCGATCTTCTCCAAGATCACCAAGTACCAAGGGCACGTCAACAATCCCGCGCGCATGGCCGAAATCGCCGGACGCTGCCTCGATCTGGCACTACTCGAACGCGGGCCGACCCAGCTCAACATTCCGCGCGACTACTTCTACGGCGAGATCGACTGCACCATCCCGCGCCCGCAGCACATCACGCGCGGCCCGGGTGCCGAAGAGAGCCTCGATGCCGCTGCCGAACTGCTCGCGCAGGCGAAGTTTCCGGTCATCGTCTCCGGCGGTGGGGTGATCATGTCCGCAGGCGTGGAAGAGGCCACGGCGCTCGCCGAATATCTGTCGGCTCCCGTCGTCACCAGCTATCTGCACAACGACAGCTTTCCGGCCGACCACGCGCTGTGGTGCGGCCCGCTCGGCTACCAGGGATCGAAGGCGGGCATGAAGGTCATCGCCCAGGCGGATGTCGTACTCGCGCTCGGCACCCGTCTTGGCCCGTTCGGCACCCTGCCCCAGCACGGCCTCGATTACTGGCCGAAGAACGCCAAGATCATTCAGGTCGACAGCGATGCGCGCATGCTCGGGCTGGTCAAATCGATCTCGGTCGGCGTCTGCGGCGACGCCAAATCGGCAGCGCGGGCGCTGCATCATCGTCTTGCCAACCGCGACGTGGTGGCGCGCAGGAACGCGGCAGAGCGGCAGAAGATCATCGCCACCGAGAAGACGGTGTGGGAAGAAGAGCTGTCCGCGTGGACGCACGAGAAGGATGCGTGGTCGCTCGCGGTGAGCAAGGATTCCAAGCGCATGCATCCGCGCCAGATGCTGCGCGAATTGGAGAAGGCGATGCCGCGCAACGCCATGGTGTCGACCGACATCGGCAACATCTGCTCGGTATCGAACAGCTACCTGCGCTTCCAGCAGCCGAACTCGATGTTTGCGGCGATGAGCTTTGGCAACTGTGGCTATGCCTTCCCGACGATCATCGGCGCCAAGGTGGCGGAACCGCAACGGCCGGCGATCGCCTACGTAGGCGACGGCGCCTGGGGCATGAGTTTCGGCGAGATACTCACCTGCGTGCGGGAGAGCATCCCGGTGACCGTAGTGGTGTTCAACAACGGCCAGTGGGGTGCGGAAAAGAAAAACCAGGTCGACTTCTACGCCACACGCTTCGAGGGCGTTAATTTGCAAAACCCGAGCTGGGCCGGACTCGCCAGGGCGATGGGCGCGGAGGGCGTCGAGGTGACCAACCTCGGCGAGGTCGGCGAAGCGCTGCAGCGCGCATGCGATGCACAGAAGGCGGGTAAAACCACCGTGCTCGATGTGCACGTTACGCAGGAACTCGGCGATCCGTTCCGCCGCGACGCGCTGAAGAAGCCGAAGCGCCTGCTCGAGAAGTACAGGCACACCAACGTCGCCTGACCCGCGGCGCCGCGCGCCGCGCATTGCCTGCAAAGCCCGCGCGGATGACCAATCCCTGAGGAAGCGCGACCGCGGCCGCTTGCGCACCGCTCGCGCTGCGAGCGGCGAAGAGGCGCGGTGACCCTGGGCACCGCGCCCCCTTGGATCACGCCGGGGAAGATAGAATTCCAGGGTGAGGAAAGGCTAGGGCGCCTTCGTTGAACTCACTCTGAATGGCGTGTTCATCATCGGTTCATTCTCCGCGCACGCAGGCCTTGGCGTTGCTAATCCCCGTCTGGCGCAGCGATTAGGCGCGCCTTAACCCTGGCGTGCTTCACTGTCGCAAATGGCATTCGCGAAGGGGTGTCGTAGATGCGTCAGTGGCGTTGTTCTCCAGGGCTCGCCGTGCTGATCGGGCGCGCCGCGCTCGCATGCGCTGCTCCGCTGCCGCTCACCCTTGGCGCATGCGCCTTCTCCGGCACGCCGCCGACCGCGCAGGTGGGCAGCATTGCGGCGAGCGAGGCAAGCAGCACGCCGCCGTTAGCGGACGAAACTCCGAGCGCGGCGCTGCGCCGGCATTTCGCCGACGCTACGGCACAGCTCGCGGCGTTGCTCAAGACGTTGCCGGGCGCATGCTCCTCCCCCTGCATGTCGCCGGCGGAGGAAGAGGCGATCATCGCCCGTGCCGTGGCCGAGCACGAGATGCGCCGGCCCTAGGGCGCGTGCGCTGTGATCAACCGAATGCCTGCAACCCAGTTTGTGCGCGCCCCAAAATCAGCGCGTGGATGTCGTGCGTCCCCTCATAGGTATTCACCGTTTCGAGGTTCGCGAGGTGGCGCATCACGTGGTAGGCGATTTGGATGCCGTTGGCGCCGTGCATGTCGCGCGCCGCGCGCGCAATCTCGAGCGCCTTGCCGCAGTTGTTGCGCTTGACGATCGAGATCATTTCCGGCGCCATCTTGCCCTCGTCAAACAGCCGCCCGACGCGTAGCGCACCCTGCAGCCCGAGAGAAATCTCGGTTTGCATGTCCGCCAGCCGCCGCTGTACCAGCTGCGTGGCCGCCAGCGGTCGCCCGAACTGCTTGCGCTCCAGGGTGTAGCTGCGGGCACGAT
>JBPYEF010000366.1:0-8004 GCA_051985875.1 Hyphomicrobiaceae bacterium | reverse complement strand
CACGCCGTGGTCTATGTCACCGACACGCCGGTCACCGCCACGCAGGTCGCTGCCACGCACATCACCAACACGTAGCCCACTTGCACGCAGTTCACTAGCAAGTACGTCACGGACGCGTGCGCCACCGCTGGATGCTTCACTTGAGTGTCGGCTGGCAACGTCATTGCGGCGTGGAAAGCGATCGTTCCGACCTTCACCTGTTGCACAATCCGGCGTATGCCTTAAGACATTGGGCGGAACGAGAGACCTTGGGCAACCCGATCCGCACGCCATTCTCGCCGAGCTAACAGCTTGGATGTACAGGGCGAACGATGCCAATTCCAGACTTGATTACGTCGATGCACGAGGAGATGGCGGTCTGGAGGCGCGACCTGCACGCCAATCCCGAGCTCGGGTTTGAAGAACACCGAACCGCCGAGTTCGTCGCACGCAAGCTCGCGGAATTCGGCTGCGAGGTACATCGCAACGTGGGCAGGACGGGTGTGATCGGCGTCCTGCAAACCGGGAATGGACCCAGCATCGGCCTGCGGGCGGATATGGACGCACTGCCGATCGAGGAGGCCAACGATCTGCCGTATCGCTCGCGCAATCCCGGCCGCATGCACGCATGCGGACACGACGGGCACACGGCGATGCTGCTCGGTGCTGCGCGCTATCTTGCCGAGACCAGGAATTTCGACGGTACCGCGGTATTCATTTTCCAGCCAGCCGAGGAGGGGCTCGGTGGTGCACGCGCCATGATCGATGATCGGCTGTTCACTCGTTTTCCCTGCGACAGTGTTTTCGGCATGCACAACACTCCGGGACTGGCGATCGGCAAGTTCGCCATTCGCCCGGGGGCAATGATGGCTGGTGGCGCCTTCTTCGATGTTACGGTCACGGGCAGCGGTTCCCATGGCGCGCGTCCGGAAGCGGGTATCGATCCGGTGCTCTCCGCCTGCCACATCGTCACTGCCCTGCAGGCGATCGTAGCCCGCAATCTCGGTCCCGCCGAAACGGCCGTGGTGAGCGCGACGGCCATCCATGCGGGCGAGGCCTACAACGTCATTCCCCAGACCGCGGTGATTCGCGGTACGGCGCGTGCATTCGGCAAAGACGTCATGCAGCGGATCGAGCATAATCTGCGACGCACGGCGCAGGGCGTGGCAGCCGCACTCGGTGCAACGGCGCAGGTCGATTTTCGATCATTGTTTGCTCCCCTGGTGAACGATCCCACGGAGACAAAGCTGATGGCCGATACGGCTGCGGAGATCGTCGGCGAGGAGCATGTCGATCGCAATCGCAGCGCGGTCATGGCTTCGGAGGATTTTTCTTTCATGCTGGAGCAGCGGCCGGGCGCTTATATCAATATTGGCAACGGCGAGGTCACCGGCAGCGTCCCTGTGCACAATCCTCGCTACAACTTCAACGATGAAGCGCTGCCGATTGGCGCCACTCTCTATGCGCGCGTCATTGAAAAAAAACTGCCGAGGCTTTCGCCGCGCTAGGGCAGTAGGGCGTCGCGGCCACAGTGTGGACTCTTCTAGCGTTGCAAGGAAACCGGTCGCGTCGTGTCGCCGTTGGCGCTATGGTGCGGCGTTGGAGTTCCCCATGGGTAGAGCGGGCCCGATTCTGGTTATAGCGGGTTTGGCGTGCGCGGCGATCGGGCTGGCGCTTCCTCGGGCTGCACTCGACAGCGAGGAGGCACTCCCGCCGATAAATGCCGACGGCGCCGAGCGTTTCGCTTCAGAGGGTGCAACCGCTGTGGTCGCCAAGCCCCCCGGCATGGCGCCGAATGGCTGGCGTTCGCGGTCGCGCCCCAAGGTGAACGCCGCGGCACCGGTCGACGCCTGGCCTGCGCCGGTAGTCGTCACACTGCCGCGCCGCACCGGCGAGCCAGTTGCATCCACCGCAACCCTTCCGCCGGCGCCGCATGACGGCGTCAGCCTGGTGCGTGCCTTACAGCGCGAACTCAAACGCACCGGCTGCTACCGCGGACCCATCACCGGCGAATGGACGCGCGAATCGCGCAAGGCGATGCAAGCGTTGACCGTTCGGCTCAACGCCGAGCTTCCGGTCGAGACACCCGACGATGTGCTGCTGGCGCTCGTTGAGGGGCAGCCCGAGAACATCTGCAGCGCGAGCTGTCCAAGTGGCGAGGGATTGGCCGGAGACGGGCGGTGTCTGCCCGCGGCACTGCTCGCCAAGAGCCTGCCGACAGCGCCGCCGGCTCCGGTGACGGTGACCGAACGCACGCTGTCACCGACGACCGTCAGCGGTTGGACGAGCACGGTCACGGGCAGCGCGCCCGATACCGCGCCGCCGGCGCCGGTTGACCTGCCAGAGGGACGCATGGCGTTGGCTGGGCCGCAATCGGCCGGCCCGCAACTGCCGCAGGGACAGTCGGCAGCATCCCAGCAGCCGGTTGTCCCCCAAAGGCACGAGACACCGTCGCGTGGTAGATTTGGTCCGAGCTTTTTCCGGCAACTCGACCGTCTGGGAAACCGTTGAAGAACCGATCGAAAAAACTTCACCGGTCGGCCACTGCGCGCCCGACTTCGCGGGCAATCCCGTTCCCGTCGTTGGCCAGCGCGTGGTCGAGCTCGGCGCCCCACAGCTGCCACCCGGCGCGGTCGGCCACGAGGTCGTGACCCTCTTGGCCGTAGTCGGGTAGCAGGTGAAGATCGGCGCGACCGCCGCCGGCCACCCACGCCTGCGCCATTCCCGTCGCTAGCTCCGGTGCGAAATAGCTGTCGTTGTGGGCGTAGAACCAGACCGTCGCGACGCGCGCGCGGCTGCCGAAGGCTCCGGCTGCGGCAATCAGGCGCTGTGGGGCGCACACGGCGCGTGGCACGCCATAGGCATGCCCGCCCCTGCCTCCGGCAAAGTTGACGATCAAACGCACGCCCGGCGGATTGCGCGCAGCGAGGGCCAGGGATGCCCAGCCCCCGGTCGAGACGCCGACGACGATGGCTCCAGTCGGTTCGACGAATGGCTGGGCAATGAGGTAGCGCAGCGCCGCCGCGACGTCGTCTGCGGCCGCCATGCCTGAGCTATAGTGGTCGGGGTTGGCGCAGCTGTCGCGGCCCTCGACGAAATCTCCCCCCGTCGCGCCGTGCCCCCGGCGCTGCGGCAGCAGGACCGCATAACCGCGATCGACGAACCACCGTGACAGCCAATAGAAAACCGGCATCGCCACCGCCTCGCGGGTCGCCGCATCGCTGCCGTGGTTGATGACGACGAGCGGGTGGCGCCGCTCGGCCACACCCTCTGCCTGGGCGGGGCGAAACAGCGTCGCTCGCAAGGCGATATTTGCATCGCCCCCAGGTACCATCCACAGCTGCTCGCGCATGCGCGGCCCCTGCGGTCCGAACGCACCAAACACCGGTGCCCGTGTCAGCGTCGCTGCGTGTGGGGTAAGCGCTACCATGGCCGCGCCGACCAGGCCCACGATGGCGCCAATCACCGCCTCGCGGTGGCCTCCACTCCTCATCGCCAAACCCCCTGGGGTCGTATGCACAGGGGAGGATCACGCCAAGGCGGTCGCAATATGGCAGAACGCCTACTGGCATAGGCAGCTGCAACGCCAAGGCGCGCCGCCGTTCACGGCGGGGCAAACCGCGCGGCGCGACGGCGCCGGCAGATACGAGAAGGCCGCTTATCGGAGGAACGTCAGCGTGTTCACGCGCACTCGCATGCCCCCCGTATTGCGCGGCGTTCGCATCCGCGCGGCGCCCATCGCTCGTCGCTCAGTGCAACAGGCGCGACAGGGCGCACCACAGCTCGGTCGGCTGTACCGGCTTTGCAAGGCACACCTCGCCGTCGGCGATCTGCTCCATGCGGTGTGTGTGGCCCGAGATGACGATGAAGGGTATCTTGCAGCGCCGCAACGAGCTTAGGACGGCATCGCAGGGTCCATCGCGTAGCTCGTAATCAACGATCGCCGCATCGACGCGGTGCCTGCTCAAATAGTCCAACGCCGCCTTGCCCGACGGCTCATAGGCCTCGGGTTTCGCGCCGACCTCGCGCAGCTGAAAGTGGTAGTCGACGGCGATTACTGCATCGTCTTCGACGACCAGGATCCGCTTGCCCTCAAGCTCTGGATATGCGTGGTTTCTCATCGGCGAACCCAACTCGCGAGCCCGCCAGCCCAAATGCGAACGCCCTAGTTATGCGGGAGTTCCGGTGCATGCGTCGTTTTCTCCGCGAAAACGACGACGCAAGCGACCGCATCTACGCATCCATCGGCACGCGAACTTCGCACCCGCAGCGACGCCCGCGCTGACCTTTCGGCCATGGTTGTGTGAACCTCTCGGCGGCGTTGGTTTGCATTTTTTTCGCAGGCGTGGAACTGCGGCAGTTGCCGCCAGTTCTTGCTGCGACCGGCGCGGACAACCCCCCTTCTGCTTCCCTCCCGCGCCAGTCTTGCTTGACCCGCGGTCCCCCCAAGCCGCGGGTCATTCCTTGCCCGGGCCTTGCCCGGGCCTTGCCTGGGCCTTGCCTGGGCCTTGCCTGGACCTTGCTTGGGCCTTGCCGGTCTATTCATTCGAACTTTCCAGCGAACCTTTCCAGGACTTTGCCGTCCCTGCACCTTGTTTGCATGCGCGCCACGGTCTTGCCTGTGCGCTTTTGGGTGTGGTGGACTCCGCAAACGGGACTTTGTTTGCGAAGGGCCAATGTGGTCCAATCGGAGGCGTTGCTGGATTCTTGGATCGCGATCTCTTGTGTTGCGCGTTCGAAACTGTTGCGGGTTCGAAACGCCGACTGCTGCGTTGCAGCCACGCAGGTGGCGCAGTGAAGGCGCGTCTGGTCGTACGGCCAAGCTGACGGTCAGCCGCCGCGCGTCTGCGCGCGTCGCTCCACAGAATAATTTACTAAACTTCTACACATTGTGGGCGCAGAGGTGGCCATGAGCGTTAGCTTGAGCAGCGATGCCAAGCGCTTGCGCGGTTGACGGCGCTGTTGCTGTCAGCGCGCGGGGTCGATGGCTCCCTTCCTTGTGTTGGGAACCTTGGGTTGCCCCGAGCATTGGTTTGTCACATTGCTGGCGACCTCTGCTGGTAGTTTGGCGACGTCGCGATGGTGAACCCGTCGCAGGGAATGCACAAAAGTAGGTAAGGAGTGAGAGATGGGCGTACAGATCGTAATGGATCGGTCGGGCGACACGCGGCATGAATTCGACACCGCTGACACCGAGGCAGTGACGCGCGCGGAGCAGCGCTTTCAGGAGCTGACCGGCAAGGGCTTCCGGGCCGTTGCGCTCGGTAAAGACGGCGGCCCCGGTACGGTGATGCGCCATTTCGATCCAACCGTCGAGCAGAGCTTGTTCATCCCGCAGCTGCAAGGCGGCTGATGGCGGCTGACGGTGCACATGGAGGAGATTCTGAGGGCCTTGCTGCGCCGGGCACTCAGTGACGAGGGGAGCGAAACGCGTGCCCTCACCGGCATCACCATCGAGAGCGGGTGGCGTCGCTTCGAGCCCCGGGTGTGCGCGGAGTTCTCGGACGGCTATCGCACCTGGCACAGCTTGACCCCCAGTGCGTGCTTCGCGTTTTGCGAGCGGCATGGGGTCTGGGACATCGGGGCGCTGCGCGGACTGCTGCTGCAAGACACCAGGCGCATCTATGCGCAGATGCTGCGTGAGCGCCGGGCGCGTAGCGTGGACGAGCCGCGGTCGTGGTTCAGTGCGCTGGTGCGCCGCGTGCGTGCGCGCCTGTGGCAGGGGAGACGCCATGGCCGGCAGCTGCCGGCCATCGAGGCGGCATTCCGGCGGCACTTCCTTGAGGAGAGCGGCGAAGCCTGGGAACGGGGCCTGCAGCTGCTGGAGGAGCACCTATCGCCAGAGCAGCGCCGGCAGTATGATGCCTCCGGCTATTTCGACGTGACGGGTGGCATGAGCGGCAAGCGCTACCGCATCCGCCAGGGCTCCTCCATGAACATTGAGCAGCTAGACAAGAAGGGGCGGCGCGTTTGCACGCTGTGCTTCATGCCCACGGGACGGCTTGTGACCGGCGACGTGATGCTGGCGCAAAAG
The DNA here is from genome assembly GCA_051985875.1 of Hyphomicrobiaceae bacterium. Classification (GTDB taxonomy): domain Bacteria; phylum Pseudomonadota; class Alphaproteobacteria; order Rhizobiales; family Hyphomicrobiaceae; genus AWTP1-13. The sequence continues at coordinate 1,991 of JBPYEF010000366.1, read as the reverse complement.
GTGGCGCTTGAAGCCTTCGAGCGGGATGCGCTCAAGATCGCCAACAAATTCTACTGAGTGGTGCGTTAATCCGCGCGTTCAACGCCCGCGGGAGTATGCCGCAGCTTTGCCGTTTGCGGCGTGTCGCGCGGGTGATTACACCTGCGCTTTGGCGGCAGACGTGGCGATCAGCAGACGTGGCGATCACGGGCTCGGGAGCACAGCACGATGAGCACACCTGCGGAGGAGGCGGGCAAGGCGGGCAAGGCGGGTGAGAGCGGATGGCGCGAATCGCTTACCGCCATATTGTATGCGCTTGTCATCGCGCTTCTCGTGCGCACGTTTCTCTATCAACCCTTTCACATTCCCTCTGGGTCGATGAAGTCGACGTTGCTCGTCGGCGACTACCTGTTCGCATCCAAGTTCTCCTACGGCTACAGCCGATACTCGTTTCCCTTCTCGCTAATCCCATTTAGCGGCCGTCTGTTTGGATCCGAGCCGCAGCGCGGCGACGTTGTAATCTTCAAGTTGCCGCGCGATGGCACGACCGATTACGTGAAGCGCCTGATCGGCTTGCCCGGCGATGAGTTGATGGTTCGCGACGGCATCGTCTACATAAACGGCAAGGCGCTGCCCCAGGTTCGGGCCGGAGAGTACGTGGGCCCCGAGGAGTTTGGGCGGCCGAAACCGCGCTTCATCGAGACGCTGCCGAACGGGGTAAAGCACTACGTGCTGCACTGGGACCGCGAGGCCGAGCTCGACAACGCCGGCCCATTCAAGGTTCCAGCTGGTCAATACTTCATGATGGGCGATAATCGCGATGATTCCGTCGACAGTCGCGTCTCGCCACTGCGCTACGGAGTTGGCTTCGTTCCCTATGAGAATCTGATCGGCAAAGCCGAGATCGTATTCTTTTCTATTGCCATCGACGATCCCCGTGCGTTCCGGCTAACCAGCCCATGGACTTGGCCGTTCGACGTGCGTTGGAGCCGGATCCTGAATTTGGTGCGCTGAGTTGCGCGCGTCGCACGTCGAGGGGCGGTGCCTAACGCGTCGTCTGCTGGCGGGTCCGGGTGAGCTGCGGCAAGCCGCGGGAGCGCGCGGCACCGCTACCCGTCGCGGGACGCTGCAGGGACGCGCGCAACCGAGCGATCGCGTTCTTGAGCTCGTGCCGCTCGCGCTCCAAAGACAGCAGCCGCGCGTTGATGCTCGCCAGCTGCTTCTTCAACGCGGCTCTGTGCCTGGGCGACATTTCCGAGGATTGCGACGACATCGGCGTTTCAAACTTGCCAAGCCCTGCGACTCCGGCACGGCCGCCTGCGGCCGGCAGGCCAATGGCCAGGCACTGGATCGATTCCCGTTAATATCCCGTTAACGGCACCCTGCAACGCTTGCGCTCGTTCGCCCGCGTACGGGCTACTCCGCCGCCATCTTCCGCTGCGCGGCTGCGCGCGCCGTGACGACGACTTTGATCGCGTCCTCGACGCGCTCGCGTGCGTATCGCAACGCGGTCGGCAGCTCGTCCAGAGGAAAGGTGTGGGTGTGGATCTTGCGGGCATCGAAGCGCTTCTGCGCCATGAAAGCGTGCGCGCGATGTGTCGCGCTCTTACCCTCGCCGCGAATGCCGTAAAGATAGATGTTGTTGCGCACGATATGGGCGACGTCGACCGGTACCTGCTGGTGGGGAAACGCCGCAAGGCACACGCGTCCGCCACGGTTGACCATGTGGATCGCCTCGTTCACCGCATTCGCTGCGCCGGAACATTCGAGCACGTAGTCGACCCCCTTTCCTTCGGTGTGACGGCGCACGGCAGCGACTGCGTCCTCGTGCCTGACATTGATGGCGTGATCGGCGCCGAGTTCGAGCCCGATCTTCAGGCGGTTGTCGCGGGTCCCGGTCAGGATGACCGGTGCGGCGCCGAGCGCTTTGGCGACGGCGACGCCCAATAGGCCGATCGGCCCTGGACCGAGCACCGCGACACTCTCGCCAGCAACGAGCCCACCGAGCTCGG
>JBPYEF010000365.1:0-10052 GCA_051985875.1 Hyphomicrobiaceae bacterium | reverse complement strand
TGAGATGCGAGGTGCACGAGAACAGCGCCACCAGCCGGCCGCCGTAAAAGCAGGGGGTGGTGATGACGAAGTCGTTGAGGTGCCCCGTGCCCATCCAGGGGTCATTGGTGATAAAGGCGTCGCCCGGCTGCATGCTCGCCAGGGGGAAGTGGCGGATGAAGTGCTTGACCGACTCGGCCATCGAATTGACGTGGCCGGGAGTGCCGGTGACGGCCTGGGCGAGCATGCGGCCCTCCGCGTCGAACACCCCGGCCGAAAGGTCGCCGGCTTCGCGTACGATCGACGAAAACGCGGTGCGCAGCAGCGCCTGCGCCTGCTCTTCAACCACGGCGATCAGCCGGTCCCACATGATCTGCAGTTCGATGCCGCCGATCGCCCTCGACATGGTGCCTCTCACCTCACCGTTCACTTCTTGGCGCTGAGCACGAGCGCGCCGCCGGCGTCGACCTCGAGATCGAAGCTCGGCGATACGTAGGTAGCGGTGTCTGCCTCGACGACGAGCGCGGGACCAGCAAGCGCCGCGCCGGGCTCGAGCGCGGTGCGCTCGTACACCGGCACCGTGATCGATCGCCCGAGCCGCGCATCGACAATGCGGCGCTGCCCGCGCGGTGCGGGTGCCGCGATGGGTCTCACCGCGCCGAGCCGGACTGGCGGCTCGGATCCGGCGCTCGCCAGTACCACCCAGCTCATCACCTCGATCTCGGCGCCGGGTATGTGGCGCGCGAACAATTGGGCATACGCGTGCTCGAACGCCTCCCGCAGGCGCGCGGCATCGCCGGCTGCGAGCGCGGCACTGGGTAGCGTGACGGCGATCTCGTGGCCCTGGCCCGCGTAGCGCATGAATGCGGAGCGCGCGATCGAGAGCGCCCGTACGCCGGCGGCACTGCGGCAGTGCGCGCTCGCCTCCTGCTCCATACTGGCGAGGAGCGCGTTGGCCGCGCCCGCATCGAAGGCGCCGAGGCGCATGTAGCGCGAGGCGACGATCTCATAGGCGGCCGGGGCGGCGAGAAAGCCCAGGGCCGAGCCGACCCCGGCATTGCTCGGCACGACGATGCGGGCGATGTTCAGCTTCTCTGCGAGGCGGCTGGCATGCAGCGGTGCGGCGCCGCCAAAGGCCACCAACGTGCGCCCGCCGATTGCGACCCCGCGCTCGATCGCATGCACACGGGCGGCATTGGCCATGTTCTCATCGACGATTTCGGTGATGCCGAGCGCGGCGTCTTCGGCCGCCATCCCCGCGGCGACGCGTGCAAGGGCGAGCGATGCCCGTTGCGCGTCGAGGGGGATTGTCCCTCCGGCAAAGCGCGCCGGGTCGATCTTGCCGATGGCGAGGTCGGCGTCCGTCACCGTTGCCTCGCCGCCGCCGCGGCCATAACAGGCCGGCCCGGGTTCGGCGCCGGCGCTGTCGGGGCCGACGGCGATGCGCTGCAGGGCGTCGGTGCGGGCGATCGAGCCGCCGCCGGCGCCGATCTCCACCATCTCGATGACCGGAATGCGCAGCGGCGTGCCGCTGCCCTTCCTGAAGCGGGCGCGCCGATCGATTTCGAAGGCGCGGGCCTTGAGCGGTAGGCCGTCGTCGATCAGGCAGATCTTGGCGGTTGTCCCGCCCATGTCGAAGGACAGGATACGCGCTTCCCCGCGCTCTTGGGCGATCTGCGCGGCAAGGATCGCACCGCCCGCCGGTCCCGATTCGATGAGCCGCACGGGGAAGCGCGCCGCCGTGTCCAGGCTGGCAAGGCTGCCGCCCGAGGTCATCAGGTGAATCGGGCGGCGGTAGCCGAGCTCGGCGAACGCGTGCTCGAGCCGCCGCAGGTAACCCGCGATCAGCGGTTGCACGTAGGCATTGGCGACCGCCGTCGACGTGCGCTCGTACTCGCGGGCCTCCGGACAGACGGAGGAGGACAGGGTGACGGTGAGCTGCGGACAGAGCTCGGCCAGCAGCTCGGCGATGCGCCGCTCGTGCGCCGGGTTGGCGTAGGCGTGGATCAGGGCGACGGCGACCGACTGCACCTGCGTGGCACGCAAGCCCTCGGCGATGCGGTGCACGGCATCGGTAGCGAGCGCCAGCCGCACGCGGCCGTGCACGTCGATGCGCTCCGGCACGGCGAAGCGCAGCTCGCGCGGTACCAGCGGCGACGGCTTGACGAGGTCGATATCATATTGGTCGAAGCGGCCCTCATCGGCGATCTCGATGACGTCGCGGAAGCCCTCGGTGGCGATGAGCGCCGTCTTCGCACCCTTGCGTTCGATGATGGCGTTGGTCGCCAGCGTCGTGCCGTGCACGAACAGCCCGATGTCCGCAAACGCGAGATTGGCGGCGGCGAGAGCAGACCGCGTGCCCTCGATCACCGCGGTGTGCGGAGCGGCGGGCGTGGTCAGCACCTTGGCGATGACCTGGCGCTCGGCGGTGGCGAGGACGATATCGGTGAACGTACCGCCGATATCCACGGCCAGCCGAACTGCGGGACCCCCTGCGCGCATCCTCGTCCTCGTGTCGCGCGGCCATCAGAGCCCAAGGGAGGCTCGGCTGCAAGGGGAACCAACGGGGGTGGCCTGCGCCGCGCGCGTCGGTGCCACGCCGGGTCGGCGCGCTTGCTCCGATGGCGACACAGTGCCCCGCCGATCACCCCCGGTGCCACCGCAATCCACCGGGCAACATCGCGGTATCCATTCCCAGGCGCGCTTCGCTAATATACCGGCGGGCTCCGACCGCGCCCCGACTGCGCCCTGACCGCGCCCTTGAGGGACTGCGGCGCGCCGTGGCTCGTCGCGCCTCGCCTGTCGCGGGTGTGCCGCGCGGCGTTGCACAACCCTGGAGGAAGCGCATGGCAGCCGCGTGCCAATTTGACAGAACGGTCGAAGACATCGGCAACGTTGTGGGACTGGAGCACGTCAACACGCGCGTGCCGGATCAGCAGCTGGCGACGCTGTTCTACATCGCCGGGCTCGGGCTGACGCGTGACCCCTATCTGATGACCGGCGTTGGCAACATGTGGGTCAACGTCGGCCGCAGCCAGTTCCATCTTCCGACTGGCGGCCCGCAGGTTCTGCGCGGCCATACCGGTATGGTGATCGCCGATCGTACGGCGCTGCTCGCACGTCTGCGGCAGGTGGCGGGGCCGCTCGAAGGAACCAGGTTTTCCTTCCGCGAGCACGAGAGCTACGTCGAGGCCGTTTGCCCGTGGGGCAACCGGTTGCATTGCTACGAGCCTGGCGCGCCCTTCGATGCGATGCTGCTCGGCATCCCCTACGTCGAGTTCGAGGTCGGTGCGGGCACGGCTGAGGGTATCGCCCGCTTCTACCGCGATGTGCTCGCTACCTCCGCCCGGACCGAGGAGGGCAATCGCGGGCGCCTGGCGAAAGTCGCCGTGGGCGCCGCCCAGGAACTCGTCTTCCGCGAAGCCGATGGTCCGCAGCCCGCGTTCGACGGGCATCACGTCGCCATCTATCTCGCCGACTTTTCGGGTCCCTACCAGCGGCTGCTGCACCGGGGGCTGATCACCGAAGAGAGCGATCAGCATCAGTATCGCTTCCAGGACATCGTCGATCCCGGCGACGGCAAGGTACTGTTCACGATCGAGCATGAAGTGCGCAGCATGCGCCATCCGATGTACGCACGGCCGCTCGTCAACCGCAATCCTGCGCAGAGCAACCGCAGCTATGCCCCCGGATACGAGGCGCTGAGCTGGTCGTTGCCGGTGGGTGGACGCACCGCTTGAAGGGGCCTGCCCGCTGCGCGTTGCCCGCGACTGTGCGGCAGATCCGGGGCACGCGCCGATGAGCGGTCTGCCGCAGGTCAGGCTCGAGGGCGTTGCGTGCTTCGAGCGCGACACGGACCTGCGCATGCCGTTCCGCTTCGGGGCAGCGACGCTGACGCGGATAACGCAAGCGGCGGTGCGCGTCACGCTGGCACTGGAAGATGGACGCACCAGCATCGGCGTCGCCGCGGAAACGCTTGGCGCCAAATGGTTCGACAAGAACCCGCACTTGAGCGATGCGCAGAACCTCGCCCAACTGCGCCAGGCGCTCCTCCTGGCGATCGGCCTCTACCAAGCGCAGGGGTGGAGCACACCGTTCGGCCTGTACGCCGCGAGCTATCAGGAGCAACTGCGCCGCGGCGACGAGCTCGGGCTCGCCCCGCTGGTCAGCGGCTACGGGCCGGCGCTCCTCGACCGCGCCGTTCTCGACGCTCTCGGTCGGGCGACGCGGCAATCGTTCGCGCAGATGATTGCCGGCAATGCCCCGGGCATCGAAGTGCGCAGTGCGCTGGTGCCGGACCTCGCCGGATTTGCCTTGCCGGACTTCTTGCGCCGGCTGCATGCGCAAACGGAGATTGCCGTGCGACACACGGTCGGATTGCTCGACCCGCTCCTCGGCGCCGAGCAGCGAGCGCAAGAGCGTCGCAACGACGGTCTGCCGGAGACGCTCGAGGAGGTCGTGCACCGCTATCGAGGGCGCTACTACAAGTTGAAGCTCGGTGGCGACGTCGGCAGCGACCTCGACCGCTTGACGCGCATCGCCGCCGTCCTCGACCGCACGGCCGGTGCGTATCGGGTGACGCTCGACGGCAATGAACAGTTTCACAGCGCGGAAGCGATCGGCGAGCTGTGGGCGCGCATGCGCGAGAGGTCGGCGCTGGCACGGCTGGTTGCCGCCACGCTGTTCATCGAGCAGCCGCTCGGTCGCGACGCCGCCTTGACGACGTCGGTCGCCGAGCTCTCCCGCATGCCGCCGCTGCTGATCGATGAATCGGACGGCGAACTCGGCGCGTTTCCGGAGGCGTTGGCGCTCGGCTACACGGGGGTTTCCAGCAAGAGCTGCAAGGGATTCTACAAGTCGATCCTCAATGCCGCGCGCATTGCCCGGCGCAACGCGCAGGCCGGCAGCGCCAAGTACTTCCTGTCGGCCGAGGACCTGACGGCGCTTGCCGGAGCGAGCGTGCAGCAGGATCTGGCGCTCGCCGCGCAGCTGGGGATGGCGCACGTCGAGCGCAACGGCCACCATTTCGTCGACGGCATGTCGTTTGCGCCCGCGGCCGAACAGGCGGCATTTGCCCGCGCCCATCCCGATCTGTACCGGCACGTGGACGGGCGCACGCGGCTTGCCATCGACCACGGGCGCCTCAGCATCTCCTCGCTGGCGTGCCCGGGTTTCGCGGTGGCGGCGGACATGGACTTCGCGGCCATGCGGCCGATGTGCATGCCGCCGCTGGCGCGCATTGTGCCGGCGCACTGCGGGGACGCGCGATGAACACGGCGTCTCTCCCCGACCGCTTCGAAAGCGTGGCCGCGCTCGAGGAATTCATGACGCGGCCCTCCGCGCCGCTCACCGCCGATCTGGCAAGCGTGCCCGGGGATATTCTCGTGCTCGGCGTTGGCGGCAAGATGGGTCCGACGCTCGCCCGCATGGCCAAACGCGCGGCGCCGGACAAGCGCGTGGTCGGCGTCGCCCGCTTCTCCGCTGCCGGCGTGCGCGCGGCGCTTGCGGAAGCGGGCGTCGAGACGATCGCCTGCGACCTTCTCGATCGCGTGGCGGTGGCCGCGCTGCCGCGGCTTGCCAACGTCGTGTACATGGCCGGCATGAAGTTCGGCGCCGCCGGCGACCCGGGGCTGACCTGGGCGATGAACGTACTGGTGCCGGCGATCGTCGCCGAGACCTTTGCACACGCGCGCATCGTCGCCTTCTCGACGGGGTGCGTCTATCCGTTCTGTCCGGTCGCGGACGGCGGGGCGACGGAAGCGACCGCCGCCCAGCCGCCGCCTGGGGACTACGCCAGCTCCTGCCTCGGACGCGAGAGGATGTTTGAGCATTTCTCCGCGCGGCTCGCCACGCCGGGTCGCATCCTGCGCCTCAACTACGCGATCGACATGCGCTATGGCGTGCTGCACGACGTGGCGGTGAAGGTCCGGGACGGTGTGGCGATCGATCTGACTGCCGGCCATGTCAACGTCATCTGGCAGGGCGATGCCAATGCAGTGGCGCTGCGCGCGCTGGCGCACACGCGCCAGCCAACGGCGCCGCTCAACGTCACGGGTCGCGAGACGATCGCAGTGCGTTGGCTGGCCGAGCAGTTCGGGGCGCTGCTGCGGCGCACGCCGAGGTTTATTGGGTCCGAGGCGTCCTGCGGCTGGGTCAGCAATGCCGCGCGCATGGTCGCCGAATTCGGGGCGCCCACCGTGCCGCTCGAACGGATGATCGCATGGACCGCGGACTGGGTCGCATCCGGGAAGGCAAGCCACGGCAAGCCGACCCACTACGAGGTCCGCGATGGGCGTTTCTGAGGCCGCCGGCGCGCCGATCGTGCCCCTGACGGCGGCGGATGCGAGCGACGTACTGCCGCTGTCGGTCGCGGCCGGCTGGAACCAGGTCGCGGCCGACTGGCATTTGCTGCTCGACGCCGGGCGGGGGTTCGGCATCCGACACAACGGCGCGTTTATCGCCAGCGGCCTGGCGCTGCCGCTAGGCCAGAGCATCTGGTGGATCAGCATGCTGCTGGTGGCGGAGCGATGGCGCCGCCACGGGCACGGCACGCGCCTGCTGACACGGTGCATTTCGGAAATCGCGGCCGCCGGCGCAGCGATGGGCCTCGATGCCACCGAGTTCGGGCGGCCGATATACCTGCCGCTCGGCTTCCGCGACGCCTATCCGATCACGCGCTGGAGCAGCGCGCGCCGGCCGGCGCTTGCTCCCCGACCGGGCGTCGAGCTCAGGCCCGCCGGCGTCGAGGACCTGCCGGGCATCGGTGCCTATGACGCGCCGCGCAGCGGCTTGCAGCGCGCGGCGGTGCTCGCCGCCCTGAGGGCGCGGGCGCCGGCCCTCGCCCACCTGGCGCGGCACAGCGACGGGCGCCTTGCCGGTTATGTCCTCGGGCGCGACGGTCAGCGCGCCGTGCACATCGGCCCGGTGGTAGCCGACGAGCCGGCGATCGGCATGGCGTTGATCGCCCAAGCCGCGGGCGGGGCCGGGGGAGTGGTCATCGTCGACGTTCCCGACCACCACGGCAGCGTCGGCGCGTGGCTTGCGGGGGAAGGCGCCGCAGCGTCGCGCCGCTACATGCGCATGCTGCGCGGGGCGGCGCCGGTCGTGCAGTCGGGTAGCCACGTGCTGGCGATCACCGGCCCCGAGTTCGCCTGAGGCAGCCGCGAGCGCTGCGGCGGTCCGGGATGGGCACGCCTCGCCGTCACGTTTCCTTCTCCGCGCCGCGGCGGCGGCAGCGCAGCGCCAGGGTCTGGTGAAGGCGACTTCCGGCGAAGCCCGAAACCTGTTGAGAACAGAAAAAAACCCGCCACCGTCTGGGGTCAGCGCTGGATGGCTCGCGTCCGGGTTACGCGCATACGCGCCGGGGCATGCGCAATGAACGGCAAAGTTTCCGCGACGGGCACGCGGTATTCCGTCTGTCGATAAAGCCTTGCTTGAGGCCGAAGATATCCCGCCGGACGCATAAAAAAGCGAGGCGCTGTCTTGTCCTGAGCGCCTCTGCGTTCGATGCAGAGGACATCACTCCTCCGGCAGCACCCAGGGATCGCGGAACGCGGCAAAGCGCAGGCCGAGATAGGAGAACACCATCGCCACCCCCGACGATAAGACCATCGCGGCGAGCGGCAGAAACTGCGCATCGAGCAGCATGATCAGCACGAACACGCCGTAGTTGATGGCCGCGGCCGTCCAGGCGACACCGGCAAAGCGCAGGAACTCGGCGATGCTCGGCGGCACGGCGACGGCAAAGGAAAAAGTGCGGTGCATCAGCCAGGCGGCGACCATGGCAAGGGCGATCGCCGCGGCGCGTGCGGGGATCGGGTGCACGCCGAGGCCAGAGCTCAGGCCGGCGAGCACCGCCGCATCGACGGTGAACGCCGCCGCCCCGCAGGCAATGAAGCGCAACCCATGGCGCAGCGGCGTCTGGCCCGCAGGGATCAGCTTGCTGCCGCGGCGCATTACCCTGCGCGCCTCAGCTGCGGCCAGAACAACGCCGGACCGTCGGTCTTGCGCGTCGGCCGCCAGATCAGCTGTGGCAGTTGCGGATCGCGCATCAGGTGGTCGTACTCCATGCTGCGCCGCTCGACGACCGGATCGACGCGCGCAAGCTCGGCATCCGCGTGTCCCGGATGGCACATGACGATGTGCCGCTGTCCGGCAAGGTGGAAGTTGCCGCCGAGCTCCTCGCCATAGGGGCGCGCCAGGTTGAAATCGGAGAAACCGGCAAAGCTGTCGTTGACCGGCAGGCCGCGCCGCAGCGCCGCGCGGGCGAAGCCGTGGCTGAGCGCGCCGACGGCGAGCGCCTTTCCCACCGCTATGCCGCGCGCGCGGATGCTGGCGATGCGGTCGGCGGGATTGCGCAGCAGCGGTGGCCGGCGCGCATAGCGGGCGACGGCCGCCTCGAGCACGGCACGGCGCACGATCGGCAGCACGTGCACGTGCTGGTGGCCGTCGATGTGGTCGGGTGGGTAGCCGAGCGTGGCCTCGAAGCGGTCGAGCTGGCGCTCGACCTCGGCGCGGATCTCCTTGCCGTCGAGGCGGCGAATGCCGGCATTGGCGATCAGCGCTGCGATCCCGGGAAAATTCCCCGACGGGGCCAGCCTCGCCATCGTCCCGAGCGGGCTGCCGAGCGTCAGATTGAGGTGCAGGCCGAGGGCGAGGTGTGCGCGATGCACGATGAGGCGCTGCGCCATGGTCGGCCAGTGCGGCGTGGTGACGATGGCGCTGGTGGCCGAGAGGCGGCGCGCGGCGGCCAGCTCGCCGATGGCCCGCGAAACGCCCTCGCTCATCGCATAATCGTCAGCACACAGAATGATCATCGGCTCGCTTCCTGGGGCGGTGCCGTATCCCTCAAGCCGGGCCGAGGCCCCGCTGTGCGACTGCTCAGCCGCGCGCATGCTCGTCGACCTGCTGCGCCTCCGGAACTGGCCGTTCCTCCTGCTTAATGCCGAGCTCCTCGGCGACGAGGAACAGCGGACGGCCCTTGACCTCCTCGTACATGCGCCCGAGGTATTCGCCGATGACGCCAAGGGAGATCAGCTGCACGCCCGAGAAGAACATCATGGAAATGATCAGTGAGGGAAAGCCCGGGGCATCGGTGCCGTAGATCAGGGTCTCGACGAGGATGAGGACGGCGTAGCAGAAGGCGAGCAGCGAGATCAGCAGGCCGAGGTAGGACCACACGCGCAGCGGTACGGTGGTGAAGGAGGCAATGCCGTCGATGCCGAACCGCAGCAGCTGCCGCGGTCGCCAGCGCGAGACGCCCTCGCGCCGCGGCAGGATCTCGAACGGCACGCCGATCGACCGGAAGCCGATCCAGGCGTAGAGGCCCTTGTTGAAACGGGCCCGTTCGCCCAGACGGTTCATGGCGTCGATCGCCTTGCGGTCGAGCAGGCGAAAGTCCCCCGCCCCTTCCGGAAGGATGGTGCCGGACAGTTTGTGGAATGCGGCATAGAAGCTGCGTGCCGCCCAGCGGTGCAGCAGGGTGTCGGCCTTGCGATCGACGCGCTGGGCGTAGACGATGTCGTTGCCCGCGCGCCAGTGCCGCACGAATTGCGTCAGGATCTGCGGCGGGTGTTGCAGATCGCCATCCATCAGCACCACGGCATCACCGCGCACGTAGCGCAGGCCGGCGGCAACGGCGATCTCCTTGCCGAAATTGCGGCTCAGGGAAATCGCCTTGATGCGCTGGTCTTGCGCATGCAGCGCCTTCAACGCATCGAGCGTGCCATCGGTCGAGCCGTCGTCGACGAACACGATCTCCCAATCGAGGCCGAGGCCCTCGAGCACCGGGCGCAAGTTCCCGAGCAGCGCGGCGATGCCGCGTTCTTCATTGAGGACGGGCACCAGTACCGACAATCTCCGCCGGCCCGACCTGGCCGAAGGCGTGCCCGTTTCGCATGGCGGGGTGGTCAACTCGGATCCTCGCGTTTTTCCCCCTCTGCCATAGGCAGGGCCCGACGGCAATCCGGGTTTTGCGCACCGAGCGCCGTCGGCCCCCCGGCGGAACGATGTTCGTTGCTGCCGCGATCGCCCCCGCGCCGGTACGCCGCCAGGGCCGCCGCGCACAAGGCCAA
>JBPYEF010000364.1:0-4217 GCA_051985875.1 Hyphomicrobiaceae bacterium | reverse complement strand
TCGCGCGCAGGTTCAAGACCAAGCCACGGCGCGCTGCGGCGGCCGCCCGGCTGCTGGCCGACCCGGCCGGCGATCACCTGCCGCGCGCCGACGTCGTCATCGAGGCGATCGTCGAGAAGCTCGAGGCCAAGCAGAGCCTGTTGCGGTCGATTGAGAGCGCACTCAAGCCGGGTGCGGTTTTGGCGACCAACACCTCCTCGATCATGATCGAAAGGATCGCCGAGCCGCTTGCCGATCCCGGTCGGCTGATCGGGTTGCATTTCTTCAATCCCGTGGCGCAGCTGCCGCTGGTGGAGGTGGTGCAGGGCAGCTCGAGCCGCAGCGAGGAGATCGGCAAAGGCTGCCTGTTCGTGACGCGCATCGAGAAGATGCCGCTGATCGTCAAGAGCAGCCCCGGCTTCTTGGTCAACCGCGTGCTTGGGCCCTACCTGATGCAGGCCATGCAGCGCCTCGAGCAGGGGGAGACGAAAGAGAGGATCGACGAGGCCGCGCGCGCTTTCGGCATGCCGATGGGGCCGATTGAGCTCGCCGATTGGGTTGGCCTGGACGTGTGCGCCTTGGTCGGTCGCATCCTCGGTATTGCGCCAACAGGGGGCAATCGGCTCGACGCGATGGTCGCCGCCGGCAAGCTCGGCAGGAAGTCTGGCGAGGGCTTCTACGTGTGGAAGGACGGCAAGGCGCAGAAGAGCGCGGCGCAGCCCGCCCATGACAGCATCGAAGTGGAGCACCTTGGCCGCGAGCTCGTCGAGCCGCTCATCGGGGAGGCGCAAAAGGTGCGCGATGAGCGCATCGTCGCCAGCGCCGATCTCGTCGATGCGGGCATCATCTTTGCCACGGGCTTCGCCCCCTTCCGTGGGGGTCCGTTGTATTTCAAGGAGCACGAGCAGAAATCCAAGATCGAGGTGCTGCACCGGAGCGCGGCGGCGTAGCGCCGGGTGGGGCTCCTTGAAGGCAAAGGGCCGCCGGCGGACGGGGGGCCGAAGGAGAACACGGCGATGGAACAGAGCTTGCGGCGCGTTGCGGTGGTCGGCGGCGTGCGCATACCCTTCTGCCGCTCCCACACCCTCTATGCCGATCAGTCCAATCTCGACATGCTCACCGGGGTGTTGAACGCGCTCGCCGACAAGTATGCGCTTGCCGGCGTGCACATCGACGAGACCGTCGGAGGTGCCGTCGTCTCCCACTCGAAGGATTGGAACCTCGCCCGCGAGGCCGTGCTCGGCAGCCGATTGGCGCCGACAACACCGGGGGTGACGATGCAGCAGGCATGCGGCACCAGCCTGCAGGCGGCAGCGATGATCGGCGCCAAAATCGCCGCCGGCGAGGCCGAGTGCGGCATCGCCATGGGCTCGGATACGACCTCGGATGCGCCGATCGTCGTCGATACAAGGCTTGCCCACCGTCTGATCGAGCTTCAGAGCGCCAAGACGATCGGTGACCGGCTTGCGGCGTTCAAGGGGATTTCCCCGCGCGAGCTCGCGCCGCGAGCACCGAATACCGGAGAGCCGCGCACCGGACTGTCGATGGGCGAGCATGCCGAGCTGATGGCGCGGGAGTGGAGGATCTCCCGTGCCGATCAGGACCAGCTCGCCTACGAAAGCCACAGGAAGGCCGCAGAAGCCTACCGCACCGGCTACCTCGACGATCTCGTGGTGCCCTTCGCCGGCGTGTTTCGCGACAACAATGTGCGCGAAGACATCAGCCTCGAGAAGATGGCCACGCTAAAGAGCGCATTCGACAAGTCGCCGCGCGGTACGCTGACCGCGGCCAACTCGACCCCGTTGACGGACGGTGCCGCCGCTGTGTTGCTCGCCTCGGAGGAATGGGCGGCCAAGCGTGCATTACCGGTTTCCGCCTACCTTACGTATACGCAGACCACCGCCAACAATTTCGTCGCCGGCGAGGGTTTGCTGATGGCGCCGACCGTTGCCGTCTCGCGCATGCTGGCGCGCGCGCGATTGCGCCTGCAGGATTTCGATTTTTACGAAATCCACGAGGCGTTTGCTGCGCAGGTGTTGGCGACGCTGAAGGCCTTCGAGGACGCGCAATACTGCAAAACCCAGCTCGGCCGTGCTGAGCCGCTCGGCGCCATTGCCCGCGACAGACTGAACGTCAAGGGCTCGAGCCTGGCCTACGGCCACCCGTTCGCGGCAACCGGGGCACGCATTCTCGCCAATCTCGCAAAGCTGCTGGCGGCGCACGGAGGACGGGGTCTGATATCCGTGTGTACCGCGGGTGGCATGGGGGTCGCGGCGATCCTGGAAGGCGCCGACCGCCCGCACGCGGCTGCGTGAGCCAGATTGGGACGTCGCGGGTGGGCGCCGACAGCGCGCTGCTCCATGTTGGCCGGCGCTATCGCAGCCATGGCCTCATTCGAGCCGGGGGCCGCTGCGAATCGGCGGCGGCATCGTCGCAGGGAAGCAAGCGCCGGGTCGCGCCGGCGCCCGATCGGCGCTCGTCAGCTCGAGGCCTTCTCCCGTTGCCGCGCCTCCTCCTCCGCCTTCAGCTCCTTCTTGGAAAGCTTGCCGATCAGCGTCTTTGGCAAAGAGTCGCGGAACTCGATGGCTGTCGGCATCTCGATCTTCGAGAGCTTCGGCTCCAGGTGCTGCTTGATGTCCTCGGCGCTGGCGCGGGCACCGGCCTTGAGCTTGATGAACGCCTTCGGCGCCTCGCCGCGATAGGCATCCCTGACGCCGATGACGGTCACCTCCTCGACCGCCGGATGTTCGTAGATCGCCTCCTCGATGCGGCGCGGGTAGACATTGTAGCCCGAGCAGATGATCAGATCTTTGATGCGGTCGACAATGAAGATGAAGCCGTCCTCGTCCATGACGCCGACGTCACCGGTCCGCAGGAACTCGCCGACGAATTGATTGGCGGTTTCTTCGGACTTCTTCCAGTAACCCTTCATCACCTGCGGACCCTTGACGCAAATCTCGCCCTTCTCGCCCTGCGGCACCGCCGTGGTCGGATCGCCGAGGTCGCGCAGTGATACGATGGTGCCGGGCAGCGGCTGCCCGATCGAACCTTCCTTGACCGGTCCCTCGAGCGGATTGCAGGTGACGCTGGGGGAGGCTTCGGACAGGCCGTAGCCTTCGACCAGCTTGCAACCGGTGAGCCGCTCGAACTGTTGCTTGACGTCGACCGGGAGTGGCGCCCCGCCCGAGAGGCAGAACCTGAGTGAGGACAGGTCGAAGTTCCTGAGCTTGGGATGATGCAGCATGGCGATGAACATGGTCGGCACGCCTGGCAGGACGGTCGGCTTCATCCTGTCGATCAGCCGCATGGCATCCCCGAGCACGAAGCGGGGCATGATGATGATTTCCGCGCCGCGGGCGATGGCGAAGTTCATCACGGCTGTCATGGCGAAGACGTGGAAAAAGGGAAGTGCCGCGAGCACGCGCTCGTTCGCACCCACCACGCTCTTTGCCCAGGCCGCACCCTGCTGGCAGTTCACCGCGACATTGGCGTGCGTCAGCATGGCGCCTTTGGGCGTACCGGTCGTGCCGCCGGTGTATTGCAGCACGGCGATGTCGTTGAGCGGATCGATTGCCGGCATCTGATACGTGCCGTCGTTATCGCGCACGTCGGCATCGGCCACGATGCGCGCGGCCGATGGGGACTGCGCGGGGCGGGCGAGCTCCTTGGATTTGAAGAGCTTGAACAACATCGCCTTGGACGCGGGGAGAAGCGCCGGAAAGGAGGCAACCACGGCGCGCTTCAGGCTGCCGCCCTGCAGCAGCGCCTCGACCTTGTCGAACAGCAGCTTGAGGTCGAGCGTGACCATCAGCTCGGTCTCGCTGTCCCGCAGCTGAAAGGCGAGCTCCTCGAGCGTGTAGAGGGGATTATAGTTGACGACGGTCGCGCCGAGTTTCAGGGTCGCATAGAAGTAAATGATGAATGTCGGGCAATTCGGCATCAGCAAGCCGACCTTGCTCCCCTTGGCGATGCCGAGTCTCTGCAGCCCGGCGGCTGCGCGCTCGACCGCCCGGCCGATCTCGGTATAGCTCAGCGTCTTGCCAAGAAAGTTGGTGCAGGGGCGCGGGCCGCAGCGGGCGACGGCCTCATCCAGCAAGCGATGGAGTGGCGCGGGGGCAAAAGCCTGGTTCCAGTCGATGCCCGTGGGGTAGGCGCGCAGCCATGGATACGCCTCAGCCGTTCCGCTGCTTGCGGCCGCCGCAACTGCTGGCGTCATGATGCATGTCCTCTATGCACGT
>JBPYEF010000363.1:0-9770 GCA_051985875.1 Hyphomicrobiaceae bacterium | reverse complement strand
CTGTCGCGCAAGATTGCTAATGACATCATCGATGGGCCAGCGTTGTGAGTCGATGGAGGAGGCGCTCGGCGAGCTGCTGCGCCTCAGCCTCGTCGCCTGGGGCGTTGCCGGGCAGGTGTGCCGCGGTGACGACGGCACACTACTCGTGCTTGCCGGCGGTACGCGTATCGAAGTGCATCGGGCGCTTGCACCGTTGCCGTTCCGCTGGGTCGTGCGCAGCGTCAAGCCGCGCGGCGTCATGTCGGTAGCGGGCGTGCTGCGGGCCGTGCGTGCCCTCCTCGATCCCGGGGAGCGGCCTGCGGGGCTGCTGGTCGGATCCTTGCCGCCCGTGCCCCCGCCGCGATCATGATCCCGTTTACGGTGCTGACCGGGTTTCTCGGCAGTGGCAAGACCAGCTTGCTTGCACACCTCCTCAAGTCACCGGGCTTTGCCCGCACCGCCGTCATCATCAACGAGTTCGGCGAAGTCGGTCTCGACCACGACCTGGTCGAGACCGGCGCTGAGAGTTGCATTGCGCTGCAAACGGGATGCCTGTGCTGCCAGGTGCGCGATGATCTCTCTGCCACACTCGTGGACCTGCTGGCGCGGCGTGATCGCGGCTTGGTGCAGCCGTTCGAGCGGATTGTCATCGAAACAAGCGGTCTTGCCGATCCCGCGCCCATCCTGCAGACCATTTTGCGCGATGCCGCGCTCCTTGCCCGATTAGAGCTCGCGGGCGTGCTGACAACGGTCGACGCCGTCAATGCGCAGCGCACGCTCGCGCAGCAGCCGGAAGCGGTCAAACAGATCGCGCTCGCCGATCATCTGATCTTAACCAAGACGGACTTGCTCGAAGGTCCCGTAGCCGAGCTTGCGGCCGGCTTGCGCGCCATCAATCCGCGAGCGCCCCAGCTGATGGCCCCCTGCGCTCCCGCCGACCTCGAGGGGTTGTTCGCAGCTGCTGCGCCCGCGGGTGATTTGCTCGGTATCTGCGCGTTTCCAGCGGCCGCGCATGGCGACGGCAGCGCGGACTCGCCACGGGCGCACGTCGCGCCGCACGGCGGCGTTGCGACGTTCGCGATCGTGCGCGAGCAGCCGTTGCGCGCAGCGGCGCTGACGCTGCTGCTGGAGGCTCTTGCTCAGCACTGCGGCGACAACCTGTTGCGGCTGAAGGGAATTCTGAATATCGCCGAATCGCCGGGCAGTCCGGCGGTGGTGCATGCCGTGCAGCACCTTTTTCACGCACCGCAGTGGCTCGCCGGCTGGCCGAGTGCGGATCGGCGCAGCCGGCTCGTGTTCATCGTCAGGAACATCGCCCCGGAATGGGTCCTCGCGCTCATCCGGGCCATCGAGATCGAGGTAGGCGAGATCGCCGGTCGGGGTTAGGCTCGGCGCACATCCGCGGAGGTGCATTGATGGACAAGAGGCAGGCCTTGCACGTGGCTCTCGAAGCCGGCCTGACGCGGCTTGAGGAGAAGCATTTGGCGCAACTGGCGCGCAGCGCAGAGGCTGCGCGCGACCTCGGCGGCAAGCTGCCGAAAGACCTGCACTGGAGCGAGGAAATGGCGCTGACGTTCCGCCTCGCGAGGCCGCGCGCGCAGCCATGACGGATTTGGCGTTTCTTGGCCTCGCCGAGGCTGCGGACCTGCTGCGGCGCCGCGAGCTTTCCCCGGTCGCATATACGCGCGCGCTGCTCGACCGCATCGACCGGCTCGATGGCCGCTATCGCGCATTCATCCGCGTGACGCCGGAGCTTGCTCTGGCCGCTGCCCACGAGGCCGAGCGAACCATCGCCGCCGGCGGTTGGCGCGGGCCGCTGCACGGCATTCCCTTCGCGCTCAAGGACATCATCGACTTTGCGGGCCTGCCGACCACCGCGCACTCGAAACTGCTGATCGACAATGTGGCAACCGCCGACGCCACCGTGACGGCGCGTCTCAAGGCGCATGGCGCAATTCCCTTGGGTAAACTCGCCACCCATGAGTTCGCCATCGGCGGACCATCGTTCGACCTGCCGTGGCCGCCCGCGGTCAACCCGTGGGGCGGCGCGCATTTCCCCGGCGGCTCCTCTAGCGGCTCGGCGGTCGCGCTTGCCGCGGGCATGCTCCCGGCAGCGCTCGGCACCGACACGGGGGGCTCGGTGCGCAACCCGGCGTCGATGTGTGCGATCACCGGCATGAAGCCTACTTACGGTCTCGTCAGCCGCCGCGGCGTCTTTCCGCTCGCCTATTCGCTCGACCACGTCGGACCGATGACGCGCAACGTGCGCGACAACGCGTTGCTGCTGCAGGCGATCGCCGGGCATGATGCCGAGGATCCGGGTAGCGCTTGTGTCGCGATCCCCGACTACTCGGCCGCGCTCGAAGCGGGCGTCAAGGGCCTCAGTATCGGCCTCGTGCGGCACTTCTATTGCGACGACATGCAAGCCCACCCCGAGCAGGCTGCGGCGATCGAGAGCGCTGCCGATGTGTTACGCCGCCTCGGAGCGCAGGTGCACGAGATCAGGCTCGCGCCGCTCGCTGATTACGCGGTGTGCACGCGCATCATCATTCGCTGCGAGGCCTATGCCATCCATCGCCGATGGCTAGCCGAGCGGCCCGGCGATTACGGCGACCTCGCGCGCCAGCGCCTCCTCGATGGCGCGGTGGTGAGCGCCGCCGACTATATCGATGCGCAACGCCTGCGCACCAGGCTCACACAGCGGACGCTCGCGGCATTTGCCGGGTTGGATGCGGCGCTAAGCGTTTCCAGCATGGATCCGGCCTGCCGTATCGATGACGCCGAGGCTTGCGCCCGGCTCTATCCACGCCAGGCGCGGCAGCCCTTCAACGTCACGGGACAGCCGGCGATCGCGCTGCCGGCCGGATTTACGCATGCTGGGCTGCCGCTCTCCCTGCAGTTGATCGGCCATCCCTTCCAGGAGGCAATGCTCTACCGCATCGCCCACGCCTACGAACGCGCGACGGGCTGGACAGAGCGCTACCCACCCGGGCTTGCAGTGGAGACCAGGACAACCGGCGGGCAATGCCCCCAGGGATCGCGAAAGTAGCTGACCCATGACGATGCGCATTGACCTCGGGGCAATTACCATCCACCGCATCATCGAGCAGGAGGGGCCGTTTTTCACGGCGCTGTCCTTCTTCCCGACCCTCGGCGAGGAATTGCTGGCGCAGAACCGCGCTTGGTTGCAGCCGAGGTTTCTCGACGCGCAAGACCGGCTGATGCTGTGCATCCAGAGCTACTTGATAGAGACCCCGCACCACAACATTTTGATCGACAGCTGTGTCGGCAACCACAAGCATCGCCCGACGCGCCCCTTCTGGCACATGCTCGACAGCGACCGCTTCACGAAGGGCTTGGCGGCGACGCACAAGGACGTCACGGACATCGATTTCGTGCTGTGCACGCACCTGCATGCCGATCACGTCGGTTGGAACACGCGGCTCGAGAACGGGCGCTGGGTGCCCACCTTCCCCAATGCTCGCTACGTATTCGCCGATCGCGAGCTCGACTATTGGAGCAAGCGGCAGGAGACCGACCCGGAAGCATGCCCCTGGATTACGGATTCGGTGTTGCCAATAGTCGCGGAACGGCGCGCCGATATCGTCGACAGTGCGCACGTCTTCGGCGACGACATTAGGCTCATCCCGACGCCTGGCCATAGCATCGATCACTACTCGGTGCACGTTGGCCCGCCGGGCGCCGACGCGGTCATCACCGGAGACATGATCCATTCACCCCTGCAGGCGCGCCATCCCGAGATCGGCATGATGTCCGATTACGATTCCGCGCTTGCAGCGCAGTCCCGCATCGCGCTGTTCACCCGCTTCTGCGATACCTCGACGCTGATGTGTACGGCGCATTTTCCTTCGCCTTCCACGGGCAGGGTCGTGCGCTGGCGCGACGCATTCGACATCCGATGACCGCGTTCCCCACGGCCGCGGAGAGGCCCATGGTGAAGGATGAAGGCGGCGTTGCGGCGCGTGCCTCGGGTATTCGCGAAGCTTGGCTCGCCACCAGGCAGGAGGAAATTCTCGAGCCGGAGTTGGCGATCGTCGATCCGCACCATCACCTGTGGGACTTCCCGCGGCACCGGTATCTGCTGCCCGACTTGCTGGCCGATACCGACAGTGGGCATCGTGTCCTCAGTACGGTCTTCGTCGAATGCACGGCGTGTTACCGCGCCGACGGTCCAGCCGCGTTGCGCACCCTTGGGGAGACGGAGTTCGCCAATGGCATCGCGGCCATGTCCGCGAGCGGCAGCTATGGAGCGACGGCCGTAGCCAAGGGGATCGTCGGCATGGTCGATCTCACGCTCGGCGCGCGGGTCGAAGAGGTTCTGCGCATGCACATGGCGGCGGCGGGACCCCGCTTCAAAGGTGTCCGCCACGCGGCCGGCTGGGACGCGTCCGCCGAGATTCACAACAGCCACACCAACCCGCCGCGTCACCTTTACCGCGATGAGGCGGAATTCCGCGCGGGTTTTGCCGTGCTCGGCAGGCTCGGTCTCAGCTTCGATGCCTGGCTGTACCACCCGCAGATTTCCGATCTGACCGCGCTCGCGCGCGCCTTTCCCGGCCAGCAGATCGTCCTCGACCACGTCGGCGGCCCGCTGGGCATCGGCCCGTACGCAGGCCGCGGCGGCGAAAACTTTGCCGCATGGAAACGGTCGATCAGCGAGCTCGCGGGCTGCCCGAATGTCGTCGTCAAGCTCGGCGGCCTTGGCATGCGCATTACCGGCTTTGCCTTTCACCATCGCCAGCAGCCGCCGACGTCCAAGGAGCTCGCCGAGAGCTGGCGGCCCTACGTCGAAACGTGCATCGAAGCGTTCGGTCCCGCCCGCTCGATGTTCGAGAGCAACTTCCCCGTCGACAAGATTTCGGCACCTTACGCCGTGTACTGGAACGCCTTCAAACGACTGGTGGCTGGTGCTTCTGAGCACGAGAAGGCGGCGCTGTTTCGCACCACGGCCGAGCGCTGTTACCACCTCGCCTGAGGTTGCCGCCGGTCCCGGTCACAAGGCGCCCGGTGCCAACGACGGCGCGCCGTATTAAAACATCGTCAGCTCGTCGGGTCCTTGGCGGGCGCGCGATCGGGATAGCTCCGCGCCATGCCCGCGCGCACGTCCTGTTGGATGCCGTACTGCGGGAAAGGATAGCGGAAGCCGTTCTTCGCCAGCGCCTGCATACCCGTGATCGCCTGCGTCAGCTGCTCGGGTGGCAGGGCCATCAGCATCTCTTCGTCGAGCACGCCACCGTAGCGCCGCTCCGCAAAACACGGAATCGACAGCGAAGGCTGCCGCATCTTCAGCGCTCTGCCCCAGCTGTCAGCGCACGCGCTCTCGCCAACCACGCTCCACTCGAAGCGCTTGTAACCCGCCCACTGCAACCCGTTGATAAAATACATCATTGCCCCGGGAGTCGCGTAGAACAGGGCGATGTCCGGCGGGTCGAGGCGGCCACTCGCCAACGGCGACACGGCCAGCGCCTCGTAGCACCCATCCTCAACGCAGTGCATGGCCGCCTGATGTGCGGTCGCATCCTCGAGTGTCGAGAACCAAACGCCCTGCATATGCTTGCCGGATCGCCAAGCGTCGTCCTTGGCGCGACCGAGCCCCACGACGGCGCGGCATTGCGCGCCGACGAGATCCTCAGCGGTGATACCGACAGTCCAGCCCAGGCGCGCCGCCTGTGCGACGATCTGGTCGAGA
The DNA here is from genome assembly GCA_051985875.1 of Hyphomicrobiaceae bacterium. Classification (GTDB taxonomy): domain Bacteria; phylum Pseudomonadota; class Alphaproteobacteria; order Rhizobiales; family Hyphomicrobiaceae; genus AWTP1-13. The sequence continues at coordinate 4,081 of JBPYEF010000363.1, read as the reverse complement.
GTGTGAACGCTGTGCGGGCGGCGAATCCTCGGGATCGATTCCATGTCGGCGCGGCGTTCGTACAGCTTCATACCGAACGGAAGCGAGCGTAGCCGGAGGAGGTTGTCTAGGGCGGTGGCAACATCGGCGAGCGTTTGCGACATGAGCATGATCCCTTGGCGATGATCCGTGGCGATGATCCGTGGCGATGATCCCCTGGCGATGGTGTCTTGGCACAGGCGACGGTCCGCGCACGGCCGGTGCTGGTCAGCCTTGGCTACGGGCGGTACCTCCGCAAGAATACCAGGGCGACGGTGTCGGTGCCGTCGAAATGTCCGCCGTCGCTTGTTTGTGCGGCGGTCTCATGGCGCGCTCGGGAAGCGTGCCTCGCGCCAGGCAAGCGCGCGCTTCAGCCCCTCGCGGCGTGCGATCTCCATGAACTGAGCCTTGTCCGGCGTGCCGGTGCCTTCGATCGCAAGGTCGATTGCAAGGGCTGTCTCCAGGCCCTGCAACATGCCTTGGGCCGCGAGCATGCGATTGATCGCGCGCTTCGTCTGCTTGACCAGCTCGGGATCGATCGCCGCCAGGTGGCGCGCGACCTGCAGGGCAGTCGCATCGAGCTCGGCCACCGGTACCACGCGGTTTATCATGCCAATTTGAAGCGCACGCTCGGCGCTCACGCGGTCGGCTCCGGTTAGAATGATTTCCTTGGCGGCCTTGGCGCCAACGAGCCAGGGCAGGAGCATGACGACGATGCCGGCGCCGAATTTGAGCTCGGGCTCCCCGAACACGGCCTCTTGCGAGGCGATCGTCAGGTCGCATGCGAGCGCCAGCTCGCAACCCGCGGCGAGACAAGGCCCGTCGACGGCGGCAATGGTCGGCTTTGGGCAGTGCCAGAAGCGCATGATCGTGTCGAAGCCTGTGCGCAGGATCGGGCGCCACTGCGCCTCGCCGCTGGGTCGCCTCTCCATCTGCTCCTTGAGATCGAAGCCGGAGGAGAAGCAGCCACCGCTGCCGCGAACGATGACCGCACGCACCTCCGGGCTGCTCTCGGCTCGGTCCAAGGCCTCAGCGATGTCGCGCAACGCCGTGCTGTTCAGTGCATTCTTGCACTCGGGGCGGTTGAGGGTGATGCGCGCGACAGGACCGATGATGTCGAGCAGGATCGTTGCTAAAGCCACATCGCACTCCTCGGCCGCGTGGGCCACGCAAGGCGTATTCGGCACGCGCAGGCCGTGCACACGCCCGGTGTCGTGATAGGCTCGGCACATCTACCATGAGGTGAGGCAAGGCAGAAGCCGCGAACCAAGGAGGTGCCAATGCCCGTGCATTCGAAATACCTGTTCATCGTCAGCATGGATGTGGCCCCTGAGAAGGAGGCTCTGTTCAACGAGGTTTACGACAGCGAGCACGTTCCCAATCTGCTGCAGGTTCCGGGCGTTCGTTCCGCGATCCGCCTCAAGGGCGAGCCCTTCGCGATCAGCCTTGGTGGCGAGGAGAAAAGCATTGCGCACGACGGGCCGCGCTACTGCGCCATCTATGAGGTCGACGGCCCGCACGTCTTGGTCAGCCCCGAATGGGTGAAGGCGGCGGAAGCCGGGCGCTGGCCAGGCGAGGTACGTCCGCACACGCGCAACCGCCGCCACACGCTGTTCAAAGTCTGCTGAGCTAAGGGCGTTCAGGGTTGCACGTTCGAGCCCTGTGGCTTCGCGCCGCGCCGGTCGACCGCCGCTGCGGGAGCTGCGACCGAGGCGTACCGCGCGGCGAGTGTACGCTGCACACGCTCGGCGATCGCCGCCCAGTTTCCGGCGCGCACCTCGGCGGCGGGGGTCAACCACGATCCGCCGACCGCAACAACGTTGGGCAGCGCCAGCCAGAGCGCCAACGTTGCCTCGTCAATCCCACCCGTAGGACAGAACCGAACGTGCGGGAACGGGCCGGCGAGCGCACGCAGTGCCGGCGGGCCACCGACGGCGGCGGGAAAGTACTTGAGGAACGTGCACCCACGGGCTACGGCCGCCATCACCTCCGAGGCGGTCTGCACACCAGGGATCAAGGGCAGTGTGCTGGCGGCGGCAGCCGCAAGCAAATCGTCGGTCGCGCCCGGGCTCAGGGCGAAATGCGCTCCAAGGTTGCGCGCGTGCTCGAGGTCTCCCCTGTTGAGCACTGTGCCGACCCCGATGATCGCCTCCGGCACCTCACGCGCAATTGCCGCAATGGCGGTCGGAGCAGCGGCCGTGCGCAGCGTGATTTCCAGTGTCGACAGGCCGGCGCCGAGCAACGTGCGCGCCAGCGGCACGGCGTCGTCAGCGCGCTCGATCGTGATCACGGGGATGATCGGAGCTGCCGCCAGGATGGCTGCAAGCTGGGTTTGCTGCGTGTCCACGTGCGCACCGGGGGGATTGCTCATGCACCCTTCTCCTCCGCAATGCCGGGCCGAGCCTGGTATTTCGGCATGGCCGAGCGCGGAATGATCGCGCCGCGATGGCACACGACGGCTGCCGCCAAGCGATGGCCCGCACGCGCCGCTGAGGTTGGTGGTGCACCATCGAGGCGGGCGGCCAAGTAGGCGGCAGCAAAGCTGTCGCCCGCCGCCGTCGTGTCGACGACGCCGCTCACCGGATCGGCTGCGACCAGCTGCTGATCGTGCCGATAATGAATGCGGACTGCGGGCTCGGCAAGCTTCAGTACGATTTCGCGGTCAGGGTCGCTGGTCGGCAGCTCGCCAACGCCCTCCGGCCCGAACAGCAGTTGCAAATCCTCGGTCGATGCGAGCACAATGTCGGCGCGGCCGAGAGCGGCGCGGAAGGCCGCCTGCGCGACACGCACATCGGGCCAGCCGCGCGGACGAAAATTGGTGTCGAAGGCGATCAAGCGACCACGCGCGCGTGCTGCATCGAGCGCATCGAACAGGCGGTGGCGGCCTGCCTCGCCGTAGAGCGACAGCGATACACCCGAAAGGTAGATCAGATGGTATTCGAGCAGCGCCGCGGCGATCTTGGGCGCCTGCGGCAGCTCGAACAGCTGCCGTGCGGGCGCGCTATCGCGCCAGTAGTAGAACTGCCGCTGCCCGGCCGCATCGGTGGCGATCAGGTAGATGCCGGGCAGTCGACCCGGCAGCTCTATGACCAGCTGGGTACCAACGCCCTCGCGTTGCCAGGCCGTCAGCATCTGCCTGCTCAAGGGATCATCGCCGAGGGCGGTTATGTAGTCGACGCCGATGCCGAGGCGCGCAAGATAGACGGCAGTATTCAAGGTATCGCCGCCATAGGCGCGCGCGAGCCGCCCGTCACCTGCCTCGCTCAGTTCGACCATGCACTCCCCGATCGCCGCAACGCGCCTCATGGTGAGAATCGTCCTGTGCTGCGGACGCTGTCGCCCCCTGGCGGCACGTGGCGCGGGTCCATTGCCGGCATGAAGAGCTGTTTGGGAGGGATTGCATGACCGCCGAGATCGGCGCCCGCGCGCTCAAGGCGCGCCTTGCGCAACCCGGTGAACTGGCGCTGATCGATGTGCGCGAGCACGGACAGTACGGGGAAGGTCACGTGTTTCTCGCGGTTTCCCTTCCCTACAGCCGCTTCGAGCTTGGCTTGCCGTCGCTGGTTCCCAACCCCGCTGTAGAGCTCATTCTCTGCGACGGGGGTGACGGGGTCGCCGAGCGGGCGGCGCGGCGTGCAGCCGCCCTCGGCTATCAGCGCGTGCGGTTGCTGCAAGGAGGCGTCGGGGCATGGCGATCGGCCGGGTATACGCTCTATGCCGGCGTCAACGTTCCGAGCAAGGCGTTCGGTGAACTCGTCGAACAGGTGCGTGGCACGCCGCACATTGCGGCCGAGACGCTGAATGCGATGCGGGCGGCGGGCGAAAGCTACATCATCCTCGACGGTCGACCGGTCGCGGAGTACCGCAAAATGAACATTCCCGGGGGCATCTGTTGTCCGAACGGCGAGCTTGCCTTGCGCGTCACGGACCTGGTTCCGGATCCAAAAACACCTATCATCATCAACTGCGCGGGGCGGACGCGATCGATCATCGGCGCACAGACGCTGATCGACCTCGGCGTCCCCAATCCCGTCTATGCGCTCGAGAATGGCACGCAGGGGTG
>JBPYEF010000362.1:0-6720 GCA_051985875.1 Hyphomicrobiaceae bacterium | reverse complement strand
CCCTTGCCGGGGCGCACGCGGTCAGGGCACAGGAGGTGGCTCTTCGAGAGCGCGCCACAGCAGGCCGAGAGCGACGTCGACCGATTGGCTGCGCACGCGGGCGCGGCCGACATCGCCGAAGCGGCATTCCTGGTGCTGCGTTGCTCCACCGGCACGCGCAACGGCGAGGTGGACGAGGCCGACGGGCTTTACCGCGCTGCTGCCGGCAGGGCCGGCCACCCCCGTCACGGCGACGGCAACCGTCGCCGGGGAATGGCGCAGCGCGCCCTCGGCCATGGCGCAGGTGACCGCTGCGCTGACCGCGCCTTCGCGCGCCAGCAGCTCCGCTGGGACCCCGAGGCACTCGCTTTTGGCCGCGTTCGAATAGGTCACGAAAGCGCGCTCGAGCACGTCGGAGGAGCCCGGGACTTCCGTAAGCAGGGCAACGATAAGACCGCCTGTACAACTTTCCGCGGTGACGATGGTGAGCGCCCTGGCGCGATAGGCGGCAAGCAGCCTGCGCGCCTCTTCCAACTGTGAGGTGGAAAACATCCGGCCGAGCTCCTGCAACGCCGACGGGCCAGCCGATGATAACGCGTTCTGCGGGACCTGCGTTCAGGGATGGTGACCGCGGTTACGCGAGGCACCGATTGCGGGCAGCACGCGCCTGAGCAGACGCAGAATCGCTCCGGTCGGATTGCTCAGGCAGCGGCCAGCTTTTCGGCGAGCACGAGCAGCTCGTCCAGCGTCGAGCGGCTCTGTGCGCCCATGGTCTTGATGGTCTTCGACTGGGCATCCATCCAGACGGGATAGGCGTGCTTGATCACTGCCTCACCCTTTTGCGTCAGGTGGAGGCCGCGGCCACGGCGGCCGGCCGGGGGATCCATGGTGATGTGGCCGAGCGCCAAGAGTCGTTTCAGGTTGCGCGACAGTGTCGACTTCTCGATGTCCAGCGAATGGCCGATCTCCACGGCCGTGACCCCGTCCTGCTGTGCGAGCTGCGTCAACAAGGTGAACTGGCTCGCGGTGATGCCAAGCGGGCGCAGCGCATCGTCGTAGACGCGGGTAACAATGCGCGATAGCTGGCGCACGCGGCTGGAAATGCAGGCAGCAGACGTGCTCTCCGCAATATCGCCGATGGCCTCCGAGGTCGGCGCAGCACCAGATGTCATGATGTTCATGGCGGCATCCCTCGGCCTTGATCCACGACCGTGCACTGTGCATGCAGCGATTCGGCGAGGGCTGGCAATGCTTGGGCGGCGTCAGGCCGCCGGCGGGGGCCGCAATATCACGGTTGCGCTTGCAAGTGCGGCAATACCCTCTCGCCGCCCGGTGAAGCCAAGACCCTCGCTGGTCGTCGCCTTGACGCCGATTCGGGAGACGGCGATCTGCAGCAGCTCGGCCAGACGGCCGCGCATCGCCTCGCGGTGGGGTGCAATCTTCGGGGCTTCGCAGACAATCGTCAGGTCAACGTTGCCGACTTCGCCATGGCGCGCGCGCACGCGCCGCAGGGCTTCGGCAACGAACAGCGAGGACGCCGCACCCTTCCAGCGGGGATCGGTATCCGGGAAATGCTGGCCGATATCGCCCTCGCCGATGGCCCCGAGCAACGCATCGGTCAGGGCGTGCAGGGCCACGTCGGCGTCGGAGTGCCCAGCGAGGGCGTGGCTGTGCGGCACCCGCATGCCGCATAGCCAGACGTGATCGCCGGGAACCAGGCGGTGCACGTCGAAGCCCTGGCCGATGCGCACGTCCTGAGGCGCGCCGTTCCGTTCCGCGGCGACAAGGTCGGCGGCCGTCGTCAACTTGCGATTCTCTTCACTGCCCATGACCATGACCACTGGCAACTGTACCCACTCGGCAAGCGCAGCATCGTCCGTGAAGGCGTGCAAGCCCGCGGCGTCGGCGGCCGCGTGGGCCTTCAGGATGTCGCCGAAGCGAAACCCCTGGGGGGTCTGCGCCCGCCACAGGCCTGCGCGCTCGACGGTGGCGGCAACGCGATTGCCCGGGCCCGCGCGCTTCAAGCTGTCGGCGAGCGGGATGGCGGCGATCGCAGCCGGAGCCGTGGCGAGCGCCTCGCACACGCTGGCGATGATCGCGGCGGTGACAAAGGGGCGGGCTGCATCGTGGATCAGCACGATATCCGGCGCATGGTGGGCCAAGGCGAGCAGGCCGCGGTGGACCGAGATCTGTCGGGTCGCTCCGCCGAATACCGGCGCAGGCAGCCGATCGGCTATGTTCCCGAGGGCAGCGCGATAGACATCCGCATCCCCCGGCGCGATCACCACCTGCACCAACCCGTCCGGCACGCCGGCCAAAAAGGCGCTCACTGCGCGCGCAAGCACGGACATGCCGCCAAGCGGCAGGTATTGTTTGGGGAGCGATGTCCCTGCCCTGATACCGCGTCCGGCTGCGACGATGAGGGCGGCGGTGCGCAAGGCGTCCTCCCTGGAAGCACGGTTATCCTGTCGCTTTGCGCAGCTCCGGGCAACCGGCGGTTCAGGCTGGGCGGCCGAGACCGTTTTGGCGCTTGCGGCGCGGCACCGGTCGCGCTAGTCTGCACAAGACTTCAGCAGATTTCGCCAGTGCTTAAATAATGAGCAACACGCCGTATCCGGAGCCCCGAACGCTGCGGGTCGGTCCCCATGTGGTACCGAGCCCGGTCCTCCTTGCGCCCATGTCCGGCATCACCGATCTGCCCTTCCGCCGGGCGGTCGCCGCGCTCGGTGCGGGACTGGTGGTTACGGAAATGGTCGCCAGCGAACACCTCGCCCGCGATCGTCATGGCGTGCGCGTGCGTGCACAGGGCGCTGATCTCCGGCCCTTTGTCATACAACTCGCCGGCTGCGATGCCCACTGGATGGCGGTGGGTGCACGCGTTGCCGCGGCACTGGGAGCTGACATCGTCGACATCAACATGGGGTGCCCGGCCCGCGAGGTCACCGGCAAGCTCGCCGGATCGGCGCTGATGCGCGATTGCGAGCAAGCACAGCGGATCATCGCCGCCGTCGTTGCTGCCGTCGCGGTTCCTGTGACGCTGAAGATGCGCACCGGCTGGGACACCCTGAGCCGCAACGCCCCGGAGATCGCCCGCCGGGCCGAGGCGGAAGGGGTGGCAATGATCAGCGTGCACGCCCGCACGCGCTGCCAGTTCTTCAAGGGCGCGCCCGATTGGGCGTTTGTGCGACGCGTCAAGGATGCGGTGCGCATTCCCGTCGTGATCAATGGCGACATCGTCGACCCGCGGAGCGCACGCGCTGCGCTCGAGGCCTCGGGTGCCGACGGGGTGATGGTCGGGCGCGGTGCGTGCGGAGCGCCGTGGATGCCCTCGCGCATTGCAGCCTTCCTCGTCGCGGGCGAAGATCCCGGGCCGCCGAGCCTTGCGCGTCAGGAGGCAATCGCCTCGGCCCACATCGAGGGCATGCTGGTTGAGCAGGGTGCGGTGCGCGGGCTGAAGGCGGCGCGCAAGCATGTTGGCTGGTATCTGCAGTCGGCCGTGGCCGGCGAGGGCGGCGCGGAGGGTCTGCGGTCGTGGCGCACCCGGCTGTGCACCAGCGATCGAGCCGAGGAGGTGCTACAGGGTCTTCGCCACTTCTACGCGCAAGCTCCGGAGATGGCAGCATGAGCGTCGAGCCGATCCGCGAGCGCGCGCCGCCGACCCAGCGCCGGCACATCGAGTACGACCTTTTGCTCGCCGCTCTGCCGCATGCCGTGCTGGTGCTCGGCGAGGACGATCGGGTGCTCTACGCCAACGCAGCCGCGGAATCCTTCTTTTCCCTAAGTCAGGCAATGCTGAAGCGGCAGCGGCTTTCGGAGGTGATCGCCTTTTCAAGTCCGCTCGGCGCGCTGGTCGGTCAGGTTCGGCGCACCGGCGCGACCGTGAATGAGTACGGCATCGAGGTTGGGCTGCCGCGCAGCGGCGTGCAGCGCCTGGTCGACGTGTTCGCCGGGGTGATGTCCGAGCAACCGCAGCTCGTGGTGTTGATGCTGCAGCAGCGCAGCATGGCGCAGATGATCGAGCGCCAGTTCACCCACCGCGCCGCGGCGCGCTCGGTGTCGGGCATGGCGGCGGTGTTGGCTCACGAGATCAAGAACCCGCTTTCGGGCATCCGCGGCGCGGCGCAGCTGCTCGAGCCGGGCCTCAAGGACGAGGACCGGGCGCTGGCGCGGCTGATCTGCACCGAGACGGATCGCATCCGCAACCTCGTCGACCGTATGGAGGTGTTTGGGGATGAGCGGCCGCTCGGCACCGAACCCGTCAACATCCATGCCGTCCTCGATCACGTGAAGCGGCTGGCCGAGAGCGGCTTTGCCGAGGGCCTCAAGGTGGAAGTCGCCTACGACCCCTCTCTGCCGCCCCTGCTCGGCAACCGCGACAAGTTGATTCAGGCCTTCCTCAATCTCGTCAAGAACGCCGCCGAGGCGATTGCGCAGGCCCGCGAGCCCGGCCGCATCATGCTGCGCACGGCCTTCCGCCCGGGTGTGCGGCTCGCCGTCCCCGGATCCAGTGCGCGCGTTGGCCTACCGCTGATGATCGAGGTTGAGGATACCGGTCCCGGCGTATCCGACGCCTTGAAACCGCATCTATTCGACCCGTTCGTCACCACCAAGCGCACCGGTACCGGGCTTGGCCTGGCATTGGTCGCCAAGATCATTGGCGACCACGGCGGCATCATCGAGTGCGAGTCCGTGCCGAAGCGAACGGTGTTTCGAGTGTTGCTGCCGCTGCACGAGAAGCCGCGGCACGAGAAGCGAGGGAAAGGCCCATGAGCGCCAGAACGGTCCTGATTGCGGACGACGACAGCGCGATCCGCACGGTACTCAATCAGGCATTTGCCCGCGCCGGCTATGCACCGCGCGCCACCGGCAACGCTGCTACCCTCTGGCGCTGGGTGGCGCAGGGAGAGGGAGACGTGATCATAACCGACGTGGTCATGCCCGATGAGAACGCCTTCGACCTGATCCCGCGCATCAAGAAGCTCCGGCCCGACCTGCCGATCATCGTCATGAGCGCTCAGAACACGTTGATGACCGCTCTGACGGCGGCGGAAAAGGGGGTGTTCGAGTATCTACCCAAGCCGTTCGATCTCAATCAGATCGTCGGCGTCGTCGGGCGCGCACTGGCGGAACCAGGACGGCGCAAGGAGCGCGCGCTAGCCGAGCCGGTCGACGGGGAAGAGCTGCCGCTGATCGGGCGTTCGCCGGCCATGCAGGAGATCTATCGCGTTCTCGCACGGCTGACGCGCACGGATCTGACGGTGATGATCACCGGCGAGTCCGGTACCGGCAAAGAGCTGGTTGCGCGCGTGCTGCACGACTTCTCCAAGCGCCGCAACGGGCCGTTTGTGGCGATCAACATGGCGGCGATCCCGCGCGAGCTGATCGAGAGCGAGCTGTTTGGGCACGAGAAGGGCGCATTCACCGGCGCACAGGCGCGCACCGAGGGCCGCTTCCAGCAGGCGGAGGGCGGCACGCTGTTCCTCGATGAGATTGGCGACATGCCGATGGAGGCGCAGACACGACTGCTCCGCGTCCTGCAAGAGGGCGAATACACGAGCATCGGCGGCCGTACACCGATCAAGACCGACGTGCGCATCATCGCCGCCACGCACCGCGAGCTTAAGACGCAGATCCAGCAAGGCCTGTTCCGCGAGGATCTGTTCTACCGCCTCAACGTCGTGCCCTTGCGCCTGCCCCCGCTGCGCGAGCGGCTCGAGGACATCGGCGACCTAGTGCGGCACTTTCTGCGCAGCGCCGCCAAGTCCGGTCTCGGCACCAAGTCGATCGAGGCGGGGGCGATCGAGCGCCTGAAGCACTACTATTGGCCCGGGAACGTACGCGAGCTCGAGAACATGGTACGCCGCCTCGCCGCGCTGCACCCGGAGGACATGCTGACGGCCGATGTCGTCGCCGCCGAGATTGCCGAGGCGGCACCGCCGCCGCCGGCCGAAAGTGGGACGACTCCGAAGGAGCTATCGGAGATGGTCGAGCGCTACCTCGCCGGGCTGTTCGCAAGCTATGGGCGCGAGCTGCCACCGGCGGGGCTCTATGACCGCGTGTTGCAGCACGTCGAGCGTCCGCTGCTCGTCGCGGCGCTTGCTGCAACACGCGGCAACCAGATCCTCGCCGCGGCGCTGCTCGGCCTCAACCGCAACACCCTGCGCAAGAAGATCCGCGACCTCGACATCCAGGTGTTCCGCGCTCCCGCGCATTGAGCCGGCGCCAGCCGGGCCTGCGCGCGCTTGCGCTTCGATGGCGAGCGTTTATTGTTGCGCACCTTTCGCGCGACCAACAGGACAGCGCTCCCCTGTAGCGGGCCGCGCCCGCAGGGAACACGTCCATGCCCGATCAGCTCGACGTCCAGTTTGCCCGGCTCGACGCCCAAGCGGCGGGAACGCTCGTGTTGCTCGTCGGGCCGGAGCTCGCGCTCGCTGCCCGGGCACGCGAGATCGACGAGCGCCTTGGGGGCGGGGTGTTGAAGGCTGCGCGCGCGGCGGGCTTCACCGGGCGCGCCAAAACTGCGATCGAGATCCTGGCCCCGGCAGGCATCGACAGCGATCGGGTGATCCTTGTCGGCATCGGCACGCCGAGCAAGGACATCGAGCGCGTGGAGCTCGGCGGTTTCGCTTTTGCCCAGATCAACGCCCGCAAGGGCGACACGGCAAGCATCGTTGCCGAGGCGCCGGGGCAGGAGGCCGCGAGCGCGGAGGCGCTGGCCGCCGACCTTGCGCAAGGTGCACT
>JBPYEF010000361.1:0-2901 GCA_051985875.1 Hyphomicrobiaceae bacterium | reverse complement strand
GCTCGCCGATCGGGTGCGCAACGACGCGTTTTTCGCTGCCCTGCAGCAAAGGGTGATCCCCGGCACGACCACGGTGGCCGACATCGGTGCCGGCACCGGCTTCCTCGGCTTTCTGGCGGCAAGGCTCGGCGCCAAGCGCGTCGATCTCTACGAGATGGCGGAAATCGCCGGCTTGGCACGCAAGCTGATCAGGCGCAATCGGCTGAACAACTGCCGCATCGCCGCGGTGCACTCGACTGAGGTGGTCGAACCGGATCGGGTCGACGTCGTCGTTTGCGAAGCGCTTGGCAACTATCCTTTCGAGGAGAACATCATCGCCACCCTGAACGATGCGCGCCGGCGTTATCTCAAGGTCGGCGGTGCGATGATCCCGCAAGCCGTGCGTCAGTTCGTCTGCCCAGTGACCGCGGAACGGCTCTATCGCGAGCTGGCCGTGTGGGACGAAATCGGCTTTGGCCTCGACTTCGCCCCGGCCAAAAGCATGAGCCTCAACAACATCTATGTACGCTCCCTGTGCGGCGCGGATCTGCTGGAGGGCGGTGCCGCCGCCAGGATGTGGGACGAGGTCAGTTTTCTCAACAGCAACAAGACGACGCGCGTCGGAGAGGCGGTATGGCGCTTTGGCGAAGCCGCGCTGATCTGTGGCCTGGCGCTGTGGTGGTCAGCCGACCTGGCACCGGGCGTCACCTTGTCGACCAGCCCCGCCGCGCCGCCCACGCACTGGGAGCAACTTTACCTGCCGGTACTTGCACCCATTGCCGCGCGCCGCGGCCAGACGCTGAGCTGCCAACTGCGCTCGACCACATCCTATGGGCGCGGAACCAACGTCACGTGGAGCCTGACCCTCAGCGATGCATCCGGGCGCGCGCTGGTGCGGCAAGCGCTCGATCTCGAGCGCGGCTACCTTCCCTAGGACCGGCGGGCCCGCCTTCAATCCGCCGATGGGCTCGACGTCGCCGTGCGCCACAGGCATTCTCCCGCCATGGCCAATCCTGTTCTGATCGAGCTGACGCGCGCACCGCGTGTCGAAAGCATACACGCCGGAGCGCTGGCGGTGGCGCGTGCCGACGGCAGCATTGTTGTGGCGATCGGCGACGTCGCCGCGCCGACCTTTCCGCGCTCGGCGGTCAAGCCGCTGCAAGCGCTGGCGTTCGCCGCCAGCGGCGCCGTCGAGCGCTTCGGCTTCGGCACGCGCGAGATCGCCATCGCCTGCGGGTCGCACGGCGGAACGCCGCGTCACGTGGCGGTCGTCGCGGCGATGCTGGAGCGCGCTGGCCTCGGCCCTGCCGCGCTCGGCTGTGGGGTGCACGAGCCGCTGGATGCGGAAGCGGCGCGTGCGCTAGTGCGCACCGGTCGCGAGGCAAGCCCGCTGCATCACAACTGTTCGGGAAAGCACGCGGGTATGCTGACGACCGCGGTGCATCACGGCGAGGCAATTGCGGCCTATTGGACCGCGGATCATCCTGTGCAACAGCGCATCCGGCGGCTCCTTGAAGAGCTGACGCGGTCGCGGCTCGGCGCGGATGCGTGCGGTGTGGACGGCTGCTCGGTTCCCAATTGGGCCATTCCGCTCGCCGCGCTTGCCGCCGCCTACGCGCGCTTCGCCACCGGCGATGGATTGGGCGGCGCGGTGCATCTTGCGTGTCGGCGCGTGCTCGACGCCTGCTGGACGGAGCCTGAGCTCGTCGCCGGGGCGGGGCGGTTGGATACGCGCGTGATGGCGGCCATGCCGCGCGAGGTGCTGATGAAAAGCGGGGCAGAGGGCGTCTACTGTGGCGCCCTGCCCGCGCGCGGCCTGGGGTTTGCTGTCAAGGTCGACGACGGCGGCAAGCGTGCGGCCGAGGCGGTGACGATTGCCTTGATCGCGCGCCTCTATCCGCAGGCGGCGGCGCTCGGCCCCGCGACCCGCCTGAGCAATTGGCGCGGGATCGAGGTCGGCCAGGTACGCCCGGCCCCGGCCCTGGTGAGTGGGCTGGCAGCTCTGTCGTAAACGCCGCGCTGCGGTTTCTTTTTACGCATGCGTCCGGAGGGAAGCCCCGTCGCGGCTCGGGGCGCTAGTCCCCGCCCAGGCGCCGCGTCCCCGCGTGGAGCAGCGGCCGTGCCGGCCGGCCGAGGCATGCGGCAATGACCTCGATTGCTCCGGCGGTCGCCTGCTCCCAGTTGAGCGGACCGGTTGCACCACCGCCGCGCGGGCGTGCCAGGGAGGCGGGGATATGGATGAAGCCGACACGCCGACGCGGGTCGGCACGGGCAAGGCGCAGCGAGTGGTAGAGCGCGGCGTTGCACAGGTAGGTTCCCGCATCGCGCGACAGGAAGGCGGGAAGGCCGACGCGGCGCAGGCGCGCGACGATGTGGCGCACGGGCAGGCTCGCCGGCACGTGCTCGCAGCCGCGCGCCTCGAGCACGACACCGGAGGGCCAGGCACCCGAGGCATCGGGCAAGGCCACACAGGCATTGCGCGCGCGTGCCTCAACTTCGAAGCCCCGGGCCCGCGGCGACACCCCGAAGTGCAGCACGAGATCCGGCGCGCTGTCACCGAGCAGTCGCTCGAGCCGCTGCGGCGTGTCGCGCCATTCCGTCGCCAGCAGCGCCGTTGCAAAGCGCACCCCGGGAAACTGGCGCGGGGCACGTTGCGCGAGCTCGCGCAGCAACCGCATGCTGGCATTGACCGGCATGCCCGGGAACGGGCCAAAACCCGTGATCAGCACGCTTCTGGCCACGCGTACGCCAGTACTGGAGCCGCCGCTCATTTCGCATCCCTGCCTGCTGCTCCCTGCAGCCCGATCATCGTCATCAGCTCCGCGACCGCAAGTGCCGGCGTGCGCTTGCCGGCGCGAACCTCCGCCTCGAGCTCGGGTAGCCGCCGCGTGACGCTCTGATTGCGGTAGAGCGTGGCGAGCA
>JBPYEF010000360.1:0-8417 GCA_051985875.1 Hyphomicrobiaceae bacterium | reverse complement strand
CTCGCCGTGAGCCTTTCGGGTCGATTATGATCGATCACGGCAGCGCTCCTTGTGTGTCGCGCCGCCAAAGTCGCTGGCGCAGAAGCGCGCAAGGGAAGTGTGTATCCGGGAAAATCCCGCAACGGAGTGTTGCGACGATCGCAGCGGGTTTCGATGTCCGGTTCCAGTTCACGTGCGAAAGCGGAACTTGCGGGCGGGCGTGTGGGTTCATTAGCGTACGCAAGCGGGGAGACGCAGGTGGGAGGACGCGGGACGCATGCGCAAACGGAGCATCCGCGCTTTTGGTTTGACCGCGGGCCTGATGATGTTCGGCCTGATGGGCTGCCCGGCGATGAGCGCGCCGTACCTGCGCGGCGCTTCGCCGGGGATCACGAGCCTGCTACAGGTCGTGCGCGTGCGCAGGCACGCCTGGCACCACGTACACCGGCACCACCGCTCGCCAGACGCAGACGACCACGCTTCGGAGTCGACGGCCGGCAAAACCAGCGGTTCAACCAAGCCAAAGGAAGAGACCTCCTCGCACACGGGGCAGCCGACAGATTCCCATTCTAGGTCGCGCGCCGCCGAACCGGCCCCGACACAGGTGCCGGCCACGTCCTCGAAGGGGTCATCGCGCGACAAGCAGCTCTCGCGGACATCGCCGCAGGCTCCTCCGAGCGCGCCGGTATTGCCGGGCAAAGCGTCGGACGGCCCAGCGCGCGCGTCGAAGGAATTCTCGCGCAGCATGACGCCCGGCGTTCCGCAACGCGGGGCCAACGCGGAGGTGAGCAAGGCCAACCCCGGGCCTCCTGCTCAGCAGCCACCCGCCGCGGATGCTATTCCCTCCACGTGGTCCGACGCGGAGGTGATCGCTGCGTTGCGGCGCTGCGTGTCCATCTTGGCGCCACTTGGCGCCTCCGTCGATGTGCTGGAGCCCATCCGCAACGGTCAGTGCGGGACGCCGGCTCCAATCCGCCTCTCGGGGTTTACACTGCCCTCGAACGTCGCGGTCAGCCCACCGGCAGTGGTCAACTGCGAGATTGCCGACAAGCTGCACACGTGGATTGCAACTGTGCTGCAACCGGCTGCGGAAAAGGAGCTTGGATCGCGGATCACCCGCCTGGTGATCGCCTCATCCTACGACTGCCGCAATCGCATCGGCACGACGTCTCAGCGCATCAGCGAGCACGCCTATGCCAACGCGATCGACATCAGCGGCGTTGTCACCGCCGACGGGCGCAGCATCGACGTGTTGACAAACTGGGGTCCCACGGCCCGCGATCTCCGCAAGGAGGCGCCCGGCAATGCGGATGCGCGCGTCGAGGGAGAAGGCAAGGAGAAGGAGAACACTGCCGAAGCGAACGCCGGCCGCGCCCGAGACAAAGGACGCAAGGAGGCCTCCCGCGGCCGCAACGCCAAGGAGCGCCACACGATGACGGATGTCCCGGCAACCCCCGAGCCGCGCACGCACGAGGCTGCATTCTTGCGCGCCTTGCATGCTGGCGCCTGCCGGATATTCGGGACGGTGCTCGGTCCGGAAGCCAATGAGGCCCACCGCAATCACCTGCACCTCGACCTGCTGCCGCGGCGGCGGAGCGCCTACTGCGAATAGGCATGAGGCTAGCGTCCGCGTATTGCCATGGCAGGGCAGGGCCCGCGAGCATCGGAGCGCCGCACCTCCCGGTGCGGCGGCCAAATGCAAAGTGCTCGGCTTTGACCCTATCGCCGCGGTTAGCCTGTCGCCCTGCCTGACCGTCTGCGCCGTCGAACCGCATCACTTCGCGTCGCCGGAGGTGGCCAGGCCTTCCCATTGCCCATGAATCAAGCAGAACCCCGGGCGTCGGCCATGATCCGCGCGGCAATGCAGTGCATCCGACGCGGTCGGATCGGGACGACGTATGGCGTCCGCTTGTTGTTGCGTTACGCTGACGCGCTGCCACTGTTTGCCTCCGGCGTTGGGACGCTCCAGGGCCCAGTGAGTATAAGGAGTGGGTATCAAGGAGTGCGTATCAAAGCGAGGACAGCTGATGAAAGACGACCCGCGGTTCCAGCCTCTCGATGCATTGCTGACGCCGAGATTTGCGGAGATTGCGACGTTTCTGCGGGCGCGGCGCATGGACGTCAGCGCGGAGATCGATATCGCGCTGGTCGGCGTACCCTTCGACATGGGAGTGAACTTCCGCTCCGGTGCGCGCCAAGGTCCGGCCGCCGTGCGTGAAGCCTCGCGCATCATCAGGCAGGTGCACCCGACCAGCGGTATTGCGCCGTTCCGCCTATGTAACGTCGCGGATGTCGGGGATGCGCGCGTGAACGCGCTCGACCCCGCCGGCAGCATCGGCCTGATCGAGAATTCCATTAGGCGTATCGACGCCGCCGGCGCCGTGCCGATTGCCGTGGGCGGCGACCATACGGTCCCCTTGCCCATCTTGCGCGCCCTAGGCCGGCACGGCCCCGTCGGCGTGATCCAGTTTGATGCGCACCCCGACACGCTCGATGAACTGCTGGGAACGAAAGTCAACCACGCAACGACCTTTCGGCGGGGCGTGGAGGAGGGGTTGATCGACCCGCGGCGCACCTTGCAAATCGGGCTCAGGGGCAGCCAGTTCAGTGAGGATGATGCGGCTTGGGGACGGCAGGCGGGTATGCGGGTCATCACCATGGACGAATACGAGGCGATCGGCCGCGACGCGGTGGTGCGCGAGATCGATCGCGTGCTCGGTGATGGCCCCGCCTACATCACCTTCGACATCGACGGACTAGATGCTGCCCATGCCATGGGCACGGGAGTTCCGGAGGTGGGTGGCTATACCGTGCGCGATGCGCAAGTCATGCTCCGCAGTTTGCGGGGCAAGAACCTCATCGGCGGGGATATCTGTGAGGTGGCACCGATGTTCGATCCAACCGGGCAGACCGCCCTCAATGCGGCGAACCTGTTGTTCGAAATACTCTGTGTCATCGCCGATAGCCGGGCGCGCAATTCGCGCTGAATTCGATCGGCCTGCAACGCACGAGCGCGTCCGTGCCGAGGTCAGGACACGATCGCCAACTCTCGCGGACAGGGCGTCAGCACCTCGTGGCCGTCCGGCGTGATGAGGAAGGTATCTTCCACGTGGACGGCGAAGTTCGCCATGTAGATGCTCGGCTCGACGGTCACGACCATGCCCGGCAGCAGTAGCGTCTTGTCGCCGGCGCCGATCTCCGGCCGTTCCGCGCCCTCAAGCCCAACGCCGCGTCCGGTGCGATGCACGAAGGTCTCGGCCAGGCCGTGCTTGTCGAGGAACTCGCGCGCGATCAGGTCCGGCTCTTCGGCCGGGACCCCCGGCTTCAGCACCGACAGCGACAGGTGAAAAGCCTGCATGGTGAGATCGACCATCTCGGTTTCGGCCTTGCTCGGCTGCCGCAGCGATACCATGCGCGAAAAGCCGATGCGGTAGCCGAGAAACTGCGGATAGCGGCAGAAATCCAGGAGCACCATGTCGCCCTGGCCGATCTGCCGCTCGGAGGAAAGCGCGTGCACCATGTCGAGACGCTCGCCCGAGGTGATGATCTGCAGGCCATCGACGACGGGATCGACGAGCACGTGGCCATTGCCGGCGTGCGCGAGGTGTTCCGCGTAGAGCCTTGTGCCTTCCGCGCGACCGATGGCGGCGATCTCGAATTCGCGCACACCCGCGCGCACGGCGCTGGCTTCCGCCTGGTATTCGCGCACCGCCATCTCCCCGGAAATGCGCAGCACCGCGATCTCCTCGGGAGATTTGATCATGCGCATATCCTCGAGAATGGGCGGCGCGTCGACCAGATGCGTGCCGGTCAGCTCCGCCTGCAGCATGGCCAGCAACTTCGCCGACACGAACCCGGTTTCGATCCCCAATCGTCCGCCGCGCAAGCCCTTGTCCTGTAAAGCCTTGCCGAGCAGCACCAGGCCGCCGAAAGTCTCATCCGGCTGCTCCCATTCCACGTGGTGGCGAACGTCGTCGATCCAGGTCTGCCGGCGCGCGTAATTGCGTTCGATCTTCGGCACGATGAGCGTGCACTCCCCGCGCTCTGGGACGACGAGCGCGATCAAGCGTCGGGGCATGGCGTACTCGGTACGCGTGCTATAGCCCCAAAATCCCGCCAGATAGCGCACATTCTCCGGCTTGATCACGAGCATGCCATCGAGCCCGTGTTCGCGCAGCTTCCTCTGTGTTTCAGTGATTCTGCGGCGCATCAGCTCCGGCGTCATTGGCGTGCTCCTTCAGTTCGCGGCTGTGCTAGCGATGATCCATGCATCCAGGGGTGACCAGCTGGCGGTGATGGCCTCGCCCGTCCTAAAGGGGGCCACCCCCAGATTGCTTTGCGTGGCGATCAGGCAGTCTCCGGTGCCGAGGCGCACGCGGTAGCGCCACACGCCGCCGGCGAATGCGGCGTCCTCGATGCGCCCTGCATGTGCAGTAGGATCTTGGCATCCGCGTTCTAACCGTATCCGTTCCGGTCGCAACACCACGCTGACCGCGGCGCCGGCGGTCAGCTGCGGTGCCGAGATAGCGAACGCGAGCCCCCCAGCGGTCCGCACCGTCGTCGCCGCGCCTGTGCCGATGACGACGGCGGACAGCAGGTTGGCCGCGCCCAGGAACTCGGCGACAAAGGCGTTGGCCGGGCGGTCGTAGAGTTCGGTCGGGGCCGCCGCCTGCAGAATCGCGCCCGCGCGCATGACGACGACGCGATCCGACATGCTCAGCGCCTCTTCCTGGTCGTGCGTCACATAGACGGTGGTCGTGCCGAGGCGGCGCTGCAGGGCCTTTATTTCCTGTTGCATTTCGCCACGCAGCATCTTGTCCAGGGCGCCGAGTGGTTCGTCCATCAGCAGGATGGGCGGCTCGAATATCAAGGCCCGCGCCAAGGCCACGCGCTGCTGCTGACCGCCGCTGAGCTGGCGCGGAAACTGCTGGCTCTTTTCCGCGAGCTGCACGAGCTCCAAAGCCTGGCGCACGCGCTCGCGGATCGCGTCGCGCTTGACGCCGCGCATCTCCAGGGGAAAGGCGACATTGCCGGCAACGGTCATGTGCGGGAAGAGCGCGTAGCTCTGGTAGACCATGCCGAGGTTGCGGCGATGCGGGGGCAGAAGGGTAATGTCAACGCCATCCACCAGCACCTGGCCGCGGTCGGGTGCGATGAAGCCCGCGATCATCATCAGCGTCGTCGTCTTGCCCGAGCCGCTCGGCCCGAGCAGCGAAACAAATTCTCCGGGTGCGATCCTCAGGGACAGGCGATCGACGGCCCTATGCTCGCCATAAGCCTTGCTGAGATCCCTGAGCTCGAGGCCGCCGAGGCGGGCACGTCGGTTACCCTGCTCGGCGTCCGCTTTCATGGCCGGCTCTCCCGCGCTCCGGCGCGGCGCGTCGAGCGGAGCAGGCCGATGGCGAGCATGACGCTCCAGGACACGGCGATCAACAGCGTCGAGACGGCGGCGATCGTCGGGTTGAGCTCGAAGCGGATACCCTCCCACATCTTACGCGGCAGCGTCGGCGTCTCCGGCCCGGTCACGAACACGGCGAGGACGACCTCGTCGAAGGAGGTCAGGAAGGCAAATAGAAATGCCACGGCAATTCCGGGGGCAATGAGAGGCAGCGTGACACGCCGGAACGCGCGCCATGGCGTGGCGCCGAGGCCGAGGGCCGCCTGCTCCATGGTGCGGTCGAGATCTTCCAGGGACGCCGAGATCACCACGACCGCATAGGGCAACGTCAGTACCACGTGGCCGAGCACCAGCCCCGTCAGCGTGTTGTTCAAGTGCAGATGCGCGTAGAGATAATAGAGTCCTACGGCCAGGATGATGACCGGAACGACCAGGGGCGAAAGCAGGAGCGACCGCACTGCCGCGCGGCCCGGGAACTGGCCGCGCGCCAGGCCGATGGCCGCGGCGATGCTGAGCGAGGTTGCAAGGACCGCCACCAGCATCCCGGCCTTGAGGCTGATCCACGTCGCGTCGATCCACGCACGATCGCCGAAATAGGCGCGATACCAGCGCAAGGAGAGGCGCGGCGGCGGGAACTGCATGAGGGTGGAATCGCTGAAGGACATGGGAATGACGATCAGCAGCGGCGCAATCAGGAAAGCGGCGATCAACGCCACGCCGCCGTAAAGGGCGATCGAGCGCGGCGAGCGGCGAGGAGGCGCATGTGTCATCGCGCGGCCGCCGGGGTGCGCTCGCCCAACCTGTAGTAGAGCACCAGCCCGGCGAGCGTGACGAGCAGCAGCACGCTCGCCAACGCCGATCCGAACCCCCAATTCACCAGCTCGGTGAACTGGGTGTCGATCAGCATGGCGATGGTTACATCCGCGCGCCCGCCGAGCAGTGCAGGCGTCACGAAGAATCCGAGCGAGAGAATGAAGATCAGCACGCACGCCGCGCGAACCCCCGGCAGGCTCAACGGCACGAACACCCGCCAGAACGCGCGGACGGGGTGTGCACCCAAGCCCTCGGCGGCGCGAACCAAGCCCGGGTCGATCGCCCGCATCACGCTATAGAGAATAAGCACCATCGGCGGCAGCACATAGTGCACCATGCCGACGACCACGCCGACGAAATTGAACATCAACGGCAGGGGCTTCAGGGGTAACCGGAGCCAGTCGATCAACGCCGTATTGAGCAAGCCCTTGGTCTGCAGGATGAGCATCCAGGAATAGCAGCGGACGAGAACGTTGGTCCAAAACGGGAGCAGAACGATCGCGATGAGCACGCCACGCCAGTGGTGCCGCACGCGTGTCAGTGCGTAGGCGTAGGGGTAGGCGAGCGCCAGCGCCAGTGCCGTCGTGATCAGCGCCGTCTCGAAGCTGAACAGGAGGATTTCGAGGTAGGCCGGAACGGCAAACAGGCGGCGGTAGTGCGCGAGCGTGAAGGCCGGATCGAACAGGCTGCGCGACAACAGTAGCGTGATCGGCAGCAGAAAACCGACCCCCAGGAGGAGCAATGGCGGCAGCAGCAGCAGCGCCGACCCGTGCCGATATGCCAGTGAACCGCGCTCGGCGTCGTGGCCTGGGTCTTGGTCTGGGCCTGGGCGTGGGTCTTGGTACGCGGAGGGCCGCGGCATGGCGCGATCCCCTAGAGTGCGCGCGCTACGCGCCCGGCGCCGGATACGCGCGACGTGGTTTCTATTGCAGCTTCCAGCTGTTCCAACGCTCTTCCATCTTCTCGAGATTGGCCGCCCACCAATCATTGTCCACGGCTACCATGTCCCCGTTGGCGTAGTGATACGTCGGCAGCTTCTGCTTGGTCTGCGCATCGAGCGACTCGAGTGCCCGTTGATTGACGGGACCGATCGCCGTCTTCTTGGCAAACGCCGCCTGTAGATCCGGCCTGGTCATCCAGTTGATGAGCTTCATTGCCGCATCTTTGTGCTTACAACCCTTGATGACCGTGAGGCTGTCCACCGTCAGCAGGGAATTGTTCCAGCTCATGGCCACCGGCGCCTTCTCTTGCTGCTGCAGATCGTAGATGCGGGTATGCGAGGTCAGCGTCGCGACGATTTCCTGCGACGCGAGCAGCTGCGGCGCCTGCGGCCATTGTTTCCACCACACGTCGATCTTACCCTTGATCTTGTCCAGGCTGGCGAACGCCCGATCGACGTCGAGGGGATAGAGCTTGTCCCTGGGCGTGCCGTCGGCGAGCAGGGCAACTTCCAGGGTGTAGCGGGGAGCATCGAGCATGCCGCGGCGGCCCGGGAAATCCCGGACATTCCAGTAATCCTGCCAGGACTTCGGCTCCTTGCCCGCCGGGAAGCCGTTGGTGTTGTAGGCCAAAACCATGCCGTACATGGTGTTGCCAATGGCGTGCGGCCGCACGAGGAAATCCGGCACAGCGGATTTGTCGATGGTCTTGTAATCGAGATCTTCCCAATAGCCCGCGTCCGCGCCCGGCTTGAGCCACATGCCCAGCGCCTGCACCACGTCCCATTCGACGTTGTTGGTTTCCACCATCGCCTTGATCTTCGGCAGGCTGACGCCGGCGATATCGACCACCTTGATACCCGTCGCCTTCTCAAAGGAGTCGAAATAGACCTCGCGCTCGGCCTGTTGAATGCTGCCGCCCCAGCCGGCGAAGACGACGCTCTCGGCGCGTGCGCCCCGCGGCATGGCCATCCCGAGGACCGCGGCGAGCAAGCTAACGCCGAGCGCGCACATACGCGCCGATGCGCGCCAGGTATTCCGTGCCGTCTGTGCCCGCGCGTTGCATCCGCGCGGCGCGATCGACGACACGCCGGCCCTGGTCAGAGAGCGAAATCGGCGGTGAAGCGGGCAATGCGCGCTGCTCGTCATGGGGCACTCCGTCTCATCTTGGGGAACGCCCGGCGTGTGCTTGCGGTTGCGCGCGTTCTGGCGTTCCAGGCCGTCACCGCGAGGTCGCCGACGCCAGCGCGCGGCGATAGGCCAGCGAGGAGATCGGTAATACGGTCGGA
>JBPYEF010000359.1:0-5533 GCA_051985875.1 Hyphomicrobiaceae bacterium | reverse complement strand
TTTCTCATCAGCATGCGCGCGGCGGCGATGTGGCTCCCTGCGCACCACGGGCACGGCGCAGGCAAATCTGTGGACGGGGGCGTCCAGGGCCGATCCGTTCCCTTCCAGGCCAGCCCCGGCAGACCGGCCGATGCGGCCAAGCAGCGCCTCGAGCGCGCTGCGTCCAAGGTCGTCCCCCTGAGATCCAAGCCGCGCGGAACGGACCAAGCCTGACTTGCACCCTGCGCGGCCTTGCTGTCGCCAAACGTCGGCGACAACGGAGAGAGCCTCGCGGCCCTGCTGCAATCAGCTCTGAGGCTACGGCGATGCGGGATTGCGGCAAATCGCATAGCGAGCGATGCTGGCGGTTTCTGCTGCGCACCGGACGGGTGCACCAAGGCTTTCGCGCCGAGCATTAGACGCTAGGTAAGTGCAGGGACCGCGGACCGGCAACGTCATCGTCCCCGAGGATGCGTACGACTTCCGCGCACGCTA
The DNA here is from genome assembly GCA_051985875.1 of Hyphomicrobiaceae bacterium. Lineage (GTDB taxonomy): Bacteria > Pseudomonadota > Alphaproteobacteria > Rhizobiales > Hyphomicrobiaceae > AWTP1-13. The sequence goes on along the minus strand of JBPYEF010000359.1, from coordinate 5,059 downwards.
GCCAGCGGCGAGGTGCCGACCAACCCGGCTGCGGCTGAAGGCCTCGAGCCGCGACGCGCCACCGGCACCGAGTATTGGGCGTGGCGCCCGCTGAGAGCGAAGGCCGTTTGCGGCATCATGCCAAGGTGGCGATGAAGAAGAGCCGGGGAAACGGCAGTAGAACCTTGCCGTCGGCGTGCGTCGGATAGGCCGCGGCGATACCCGCCCGATAGCGCTGCAGAAAGGCCGAGCGCTCCGCCGGGCCGAGGGGGTCAAGAAATGGCCGCAAGCCGCTCCCCCGGAACCAAGCGACGATCGCGTCGGCGCCGTCGAGCATGTGATAGTACGTGGTCCGCCAGACGTCCACGCGGGCGCCGCAACCGCGCAAGATTTCCCAGTACCAGTCGGCATCGTGGCGGATCTCGCGGCCGTGCGTTGCCCGCGCAAGCTTGCCCGACCAGGCGCCAGCGTTGGCGATTTCCCGCATCAGGCGGTGCGCGGGCTCTGCCAAGGTGTCGGGTATCTGCACCGCGAGGCTGCCACCCGGGGCGAGCCTGCCGAGCAGCGCCGGGAGCAGGCTCGTATGGTTGGGAAGCCATTGCAGCACGGCGTTGGCCAATACCACGTCGAACGGCCCGGGTTGTTGCGACGGCCACGCGCCGATGTCGCCGAGTTCGAAGCGCACGTCCGGCAGCCGCTTGCGCGCCGCAGCGATCATGTCGGGCGAGCTGTCGAGGCCGATGACGCTGGCCTCAGGGTACCTGCGGATAAGCAGCTCGGTCGAGTTGCCGGGTCCACAGCCGAGGTCGGCGGCAGCGGCGACCCGCGGCGTTGGAACGCGCGCGAGCAGATCCTCCACCGCACGCGAGCGTTCGCTCTCGAACTTGCTGTATACGACCGCAGACCAGGACATGGCGCTCGGCTCCTTGCGCGCGCGTTGGGCTTACGTGCCCGCCGTACGCGCTCCGAGGGCGCCCTTCATGTGCACACCATATAGCCGGTATCGAGCTTGCTCAGCACTTCGGCTTGTTCTTGGCCGATGATGATCGTCTGTCCCAGCGACATTGCCAGGTTCTGTGCCGCGTCGACCAGGATGGCGTGCAGGAACAGGACCATGCCCGGCGCGGCGGGCAGCCGATTGCCTGAATACAGCATGGGCGGCACATCCATCCAGGTCGGTCGGAACAGGGCGCCGAGCGAATAGCCGCACGCGGCCATGCGCGCCGCCCCGTATCCGGCGGCGTCGTAGACCCGCCGGTGTGCGTCGTCGATCTCGCCCAGCGGCCGGCCCGGCCGCGCCGCTGCGGTCATCGCCGCGATCGCCTCGCGCGTGACCTCGCACATGCGCCGCTGCAGGGCATTGGGGCTGCCGATGGCAACCGTGCGCATCAGACAGGCGCAATAGTGGCGGTAGCTTGCGGCAAACTCGATGGTGAGCTGATCGACCGCGTCGAGTCGGCGAAACCCGCTCGCACTACGCACGAGCAGCGCGCGCTCCCCCGATCCGAGCACGGGTCCGGATGGCGGCGGGTCGCCGCCCCCTGCGAGAATCGGCACGGCGCCGGCTGCGGCAATTTCCCCTTCGAATGCTCCGGGTTTGGCCTGTGCGAGCATGGCTTCCAGCGACCGATCCGCAAGCTCGGCCGCGCGGCGGACGTAGGCAAGCTCGCTCGCGGATTTTACCAAGCGCAGGGTACGCACCAGGTGCGAGGCATCGACCAGCTCGCACCAGCCCTCGAGGCAGGAGCGGAGCAGAGCGTATTTGTCGGCCGTAAGCCCGAAGGTGCGCAGTTCGATGCCGACGCGCTCGCCCTTGAGCCCTCGCTCATCGAGGATGGCCTTGAGCGCCGCCGCGGGATCGGCGTCCTCTGCGTCGTACCAGAGGCGGATGTCGGTGATGGTCGAGGTGCGCCGCGCCTGCTCGAGGTCCGGCCGTCGGGTAAGCAGCGTGATCGCCCCGTCATCGGCCCCGAGCACGGCGCACTGGAAGAACACATAGCCGCTCGTGTCGAAGCCCGTGAGGTAATAGAGGCTCTCCTGTGCAAACAGCAGGATTGCCGCGAGCTTGTCCCGCCGCAGGGCGGCACGCGCCGCGGCAATGCGTCCCGCGAATTCGCTCGGTGCAAAATGCAGTGCCATCTCAGGCACCCCAAGGCCGGCCTTCGTCCGCGGCGCGAGCCTAGCGCCGATCTAAGCGGCGGACAAACGCCCAAGCCGACCGATGCTGTCCCCCCACCTCGAAGCAAAGCGCGCCGGTGCAACGGCGTGCCGGCTCCGCCCTCGGCAATCGCGCCGCGATCGTCGCCGCGTCACCGGTCGGTCACAGCGAAGCGATGTTGGGCTATAGTGGCCGCAATGGACGAGCGGGCCAGTGTCCAGGCGAGGGGGTGGGCATGTCGGATCTCGTGCATGGTGGCCCGACCATCGCGAACCTGGCGCTGCGCGCCCTCAGGCGCCATCCCGAGCGCATGGCATTTGTCTGCGAGGGCACGCGCTTGACCTATCGGGCGGCGCACGACCTGATCGGGCGCATGCAGGCCGTCATGACCGCCGACGGCCTCAGGCGCGGGCAGCGGGTCGCCATCCTCACCGCTAATCGCCCGGAAGCCTGGTGTGCAAGCGTCGCGGCCAATGCAGCGGCGCTCAGCGTCACGTGGCTGCATCCGCTCGGCTCGCTTGCGGACCAGATGGAGCAGCTTGAGGACGGAGAGTGTGCGGCGCTCATCGTCGATGCGACCACCTTTCTGGCGCGGGGCGGTGAACTCAGTGCTGCGCCCGGCCTGTCGGCCGTGTACACGCTCGGGATAGCCGAATACGGCGTCGATCTTATTGCCGCGGCTGCCGAGATCGGCACTGCAGCGGCGAAGAATGTCGCCGCGAGTGCCGACATCGCCGTGCTCAACTACACAGGCGGCACGACCGGGAAGTCGAAGGGTGCGCTACGCACCAACGCGCAGGTGGCGGCTTATGCCACGAGTATTCTTGCCGATTTCGAGCTGCCGATGGCACCGCGTTACCTCGTGGTCGCGCCGATGAGCCACGTAGCCGGAACCAAGATCCTGCCGAGCCTGCTGCTCGGAGGCACGGTGCACCTGCTTCGAGGCTTCGATCCCGATGTCGTCCTCGCCACCATCGCGCGGGAGCGCATCGACGTCACCCTGCTGGTGCCGACGATGATCTATGTGCTCCTCGATCATCCGAGCCTGGGCCGCGCCGACCTGTCGTCGCTCGCGCTGCTGCTGTACGGGGCGTCGCCGATGTCGCCGGCGCGTCTGCTCGAAGCGCTCGAGCGCATCGGCCCGGTGTTCGCCCAACTCTATGGCCAGACCGAGTGCTATCCCATCTCGGTGCTGCGCAAGGCTGACCACGACCCGTCCCGGCCCGAGCTGTTCGCTTCCTGCGGTGCTCCGGTTTCGAGTTGCGAGGTGAGGTTGCTCGATGATTGCGATCGCGAGGTCGAGCTCGGCGATCCCGGCGAAATCTGCGTGCGCGCGGCGCACGCCGCGACACAGTACTGGAACCGTCCGCACGAAACCGAGCAGCTGTTTCGCAACGGTTGGCTGCATACCGGAGACGTCGCGCGCAGCGACGAGCAGGGCTATCTCTACATTCTCGATCGCAAGAAGGACATGATCATCAGCGGGGGCTTCAACGTCTATCCGCGCGAGATCGAAGATGTTCTGTCGAGCCATCCGGACGTGGCGATGGCGTGCGTCATCGGTATCCCCGATCCCAAGTGGGGGGAGGCAGTATGTGCCCTCGTCGTGGCGCGACCCGGCGCGCAGCCTGCCGCCGATACCCTGATAAGCCTGGTCAAGGAGCGAAAGGGGGCCGCCCACGCGCCCAAGCGCCTCGATTTTGTCGATCGATTGCCGCTGACCGCCGTAGGCAAGGTCGACAAGAAGGTGATCAGGGCCCGATACTGGTCCGGATTGGAACGGATGGTCGGCTAGCTGGCTGCGATTGGTTGGGCGGCGCACTTCGTTCCGGCGTGGCGCGATGAAGATGTGCGAAAAGCAGGCTCACCCCCCGCGTTGTGCGTGTGGAAATGCGCCAACGTAACCGCTGGTGTCGCACGCTCGATTGGCTGGAGATTGCTGAGAAGAAGCCGCCGACCCCCGGAAGCGCACAATAAGACCGTGTTGCGGAGAGAAGCCGCCGATTCGGGCGCAACCCCAATCAATGACTTGGGCGGCGAACGGGCAAACATGGCGCATTGCGCAGGTGGGCGGCTTCCGCCGTGGTGTTCGCCGCTAGCGGGCACTGGGGATGGCTCGGCCACAGCCGTGCGCGGCGCAGCGCACCATCGCGTCGGGCAACACAATAATACCTGTCGACAAGGGCACAGCGCACGACACAAACCCGCCAAGCCGTCGCCGAAAACAGCCATACTGGCCGCGCACCGTGAGGCGGCGTGATTCGCGCATTCGCATCAAACTAACCTGAAGTTCCCATAACACGAGGCAAACATGAAGCTGATCATCGGCAAGCCCGACGACACCGAAATCATTCTCGCTGAGCAGGCCGGGGGCGTTTGGCGGCCCAATCCGAACCTGTCCGCGGAAATCATGGCCTTTCTGCAGGGCGCCGACCCCGAGCAGTTCGAGATGTGGGTCGAGGAGCCCGAGTAGTCTGTGCATTGGTGTTGCAAGGCGGCCGGTGGTGCGCGCAGCTACGCGCGCTGCCGCCGCCCGGGGGGCGGGGGCGAATGCAAGTGGGCAGCCCAGCTGCGCGCATGTGGCCGCGCCCACGCGCGACACCGGACCATGTGACCATCCGGGGCCATCCCGGGCCATCCAAGAGATGCCAAACCGCGCCCATCTTCCGCGGACCCGTGGCCGACCAGGCCCGTTTCATGCCCGAGCCGGAGACACGCCCTGTCCATCCCCTGTCCGCGCGGGCCCTGTCCGCGCGGGCCCTGTCCGCGTGGGCCCTGTCCGCGTCGGGCCCAGATCGGGCAGGGCCTTGCGGGCCTGTGTTCACGGTGCGCTCACGGCGCCGTGTTGACGCACCGCACAAAGTAATATTGCAATGCACCATCACCCAGGTTATAGTCACTTTGGCGCGGCAAGCGCCCAAT
>JBPYEF010000358.1:0-5605 GCA_051985875.1 Hyphomicrobiaceae bacterium | reverse complement strand
TGCGGTGCTTGGCAATCGTCACCTCGGCAACGCTGCCCGAATCCACCCCGGCGAGAAAGTCGGAATAGCTGATCTCGTTGCCGCGGTGGCTGCTACCGGGGTTTTGAAACAGATTAAACAGGGCCATTAACAACAGGCCAATGACGACCCAGATGGCAAGGTTGCGAAAGTTCGAATTCATCTGGGTTCCTTAATGGCCCGGACGTTCAGCGCCGCTCTTGCCCTGCCGCCCCGCCGCTCGGGCCGTCCAGGCCGGTAAACTAACATAGGTGTGTATAGAATATTTGCCAAGGATAAGCCCGTCGTCCGGGGCCGGCGGGCGCGCCGCGGACCGGAGAATCGCCCTTCATTGCCGCTCTCAGGGCGAGACCCAAGCGCTGATGTTGCAGCTGCAGAGTGGAGCAAAGACGGCGCTGAGGGACCGGCGCAGGTCGGGCGCGGCCCAGTAGGCAAGGTGCGGCGCGGCGATCAGGGAGCCGTCGCGGTAGAAGGCCGGAACGCAGTGCAGCGCCCTGCGCGGCGCCGCGGGACACTCGCCGCCCGCCGCCGCTGCCGCGCGCACGCCCTCTGCCCCGAGAGCCCGCACTTCAATGTCGGTGACAGCCCCCCGGACACGCACCAAGAAGCGGCCGTCCCACAGCGCCTCCGCACCGCCTGCAAGCACGACCCGCGGCAAGGGCACGCGGCCCGCCTCACGCACGATGTGCACATGCGCAGGCCCTGCGGTGATCTGTGCGCGCGCCAATGTCCAAGCGCCGCGCTCGCATGCGCAGATGCCCGAAGCCACCGCCTCGAGCTTGGCCAGGGGGACGTGTCCTCCTCCGCCGCCGACCGCAGAAATGGCGCGCAGTAGCACGCGAATGCCGATTTCGCGCGGGGCGCCGCGCAGAGCCGCCGCATCGATGCACATGAAGCCGCACGGGGCGATGGCCAGCAACGCGCGCCGCGGATCGCAGAACTCGTCCACCGCCCGCTCGAGGGCAACGCGCGCGCGCTGAAGGCGGCGCGCGCTCAGGATGAGGCTGTCGCGCGTCAAACCAAGCGAAGCAAGTGCGCTCGAGGCCGCGCGTATGCGCGTGCGCTCGAATGCGGGCGAGCTGTTGCTCGGATCCTCCTGCCAGGCGATCCCCCGCGCTTCCAACGTCGCGCGCAGGCGCGCGCGCGGCACGTCCAGCAGAGGACGCACCAGCCTCACCCCGCGCCCTGTTCCGGGCTTGTGTGCGCGTGACTTGCCGGGCAATGCGGGCGTGCTCAGGGGCGGTGGCTTGCGCACGGCGGTATTGGAACACTGCGCGAAGGCGAGGCTGGTCGCGGGCGCCATGGCAGCAAGGCCATCGAGGCCGCTGCCGCGCGCCAGACGCATCAACAGCGTTTCGGCCTGGTCATCCGCGGTGTGCCCGGTCATCACCACGTCCATGCCCTGCCCGAGCGCGTATGCTCCAAGCAGGCGGTAGCGCGCCGCGCGGGCGGCGGCCTGCAACCCACTCGCGGGCTTGTCGCCCTCCCAAACCAAGGTTTGGTGGCCAAAGCCCAGGGCGGTGGCCCGATGCGCGACGCGCTGCGCCTCGGCGGCCGAACCTGGGCGCAAGCGGTGATCGACGGTGACCACGGCGTGCGACGCGGGCGCCTTCATGTTCGCCGCGAGCCAATCGGCGAACAGCACCATCAGCGCAGTGCTGTCACAGCCTCCGGAAACGGCGAGAACGGCGCGTTCCCCGAGGCCGAGCACCCCGAACAACCCGGCCAGCTCTTCTGCGGCGACGGGGCCGCCCCTGCGATGCGTGCGCCCGACCTCTCCCGGCCGTCCGGACGCCGCGCCGCCGCGATGCCCGCTAGCAGCCCGCACGCTGTCGCTCGGCCTGCGCGGAGGCTTTCACGTACGCAGGGGCGTTAGGGAACTTGGTGCTGAGTTCGCCGTAGGAGGAGCAGGCCGCGTCTTTCTGCCCGAGGCGCTGCAGGGACATCGCAAGCTTGAGCAGGCTCTCGGGCGCTTTGGCGCTGTGGCCGTAGGTCTGATAGCCCTTCAGAAAGGCGCCGGCTGCGGCGCGATACTGGCCGCGCACGTAGAGCGATTCGCCGAGCCAGTACTGGGCGTTGCCGGCCAGCGGATCGTTGGGGTGGTGCTTCAGGAAAGAATCGAAGGCGGCCTCGGCGGCGGCGTAATCGCGCTGCAGCAGGTAGCCGTAGGCCGTCTCGTAAAGCTGCTTGGGGCTGGCGTCGTCGGCCGGGGCCGCCGCGACGGTTCCGCTGCGCGAATCCTGCAGTACGCGATCGATCTCGTCCCTGCCGTTTGCATCGGGAGCGACGGTGAGCGCACCAAACCCGGTACGTTCGGTGGCGCCCGGGTCGGCACGTGGGGAGAAGCTCGACACGGCGGAACCCGGCGGCGGGCCGGGGGCGACGCCCTGCGGTGGAGCTGCGCCCTGCGGTGGAGCCGAGCCCTGCGCCTGCAGCGTGCGGATTTGCTCCTGCATCTGCTCGAGTTGCGCCGCCATGGCGCGAATCTGGGTCTCCAGGCCGTCGAGCCGCCCCGCGTCGGAAGCCGAGAATGCGGCGGCGACGCCGGGCGCGGAACGCTGGCCGGCCGCGGGCGCGGTCGCGCCCTTGGCGAGCGATTCGAGCGTACCGAGCACGACCTGTATATCGACAAGCTGCTCCTCGAGCTGCTCGACGCGCTGGCGCAAACCCGCATCGCCGGCCCCCGGTGCGGGCCTGGCGCTGGCCGCAGGTTGCTGCGCCGCGTTTGGCGGCCGTGCCGATGGGGAGGGTTGCTGGGCGAACGCAGGGGAAAAGGCGGCGGAGACGAGAACGCCCAGTGCGCCGACCCGCACGCAGCGTGGTGCCAGTGTCATCATGGCGCTGTTCGTGATCCTTTCTGCCTCACGGCTGCACACTGGCTTTGCACACCAGTTTGCGCGCCTGTCAGTTTGCACGCCTGCTTTCTTTTGCACCCGTAGTGCGCGGCGCGCTAGGCCTTCGCGCCCCCACGGGCCTGCGCGCACCAAAATGCCGCTGTCCCTTGCAGCAGACCCCTCCTACCCAAGCCAGTTCGCGGGGCCCAAAAATCCCGACTCATCGAGCCTGCTCGCTCGCGCCCTAAGGACTCTACGCATCCACGCGTCCTCACTCAAGGCCAGCTCTCAAGGCCAACACCCAAGGCCAGCGCGCGATTGAACGCCGCCCGTGCATCAGCGACCCGCATCAGGAAAATGCGCGCATCCGCCGCGCTGGTGGGGTGAGATCGGGCCCGCGCGCTGCGGTCGCCCGGTCATGGCCAAGGGTCGGGCGAGCCGACACGCGCACCATGCGCCGATGACGCGCGAGCGCCGCGTCCTCGTCTGCGTAGGGCGGAGCTCGATGCCAGGATGCCGACGCCGGCCGGCGCCACCACACCCGCGGCGCCAGAACCCTAAGACCTCGCGGCTTGACTGTTGAGCACCGTCTGGGCGCGACGGTTCTGGGACCAGCAGGAGATGTCGTTACACACGGCAACGGGGCGCTCCTTGCCGTAGGAGACGGTGCGAATGCGCTGGCCATTGATGCCATGCTGGGCAAGGAAGGTGCGCACCGCCTGGGCGCGCCTGGCGCCGAGGGCGAGGTTGTACTCGCGAGTCCCGCGCTCGTCGGCATGACCCTCGATGGTGATCGTGTACTGCCCATACTGCTGCAGCCAGCGCGCCTGGTTGGAAAGCGTCTGCTGCGACTCCGGCGATAGGTCCGAGCTGTCGGATGAGAAATAGACGAGGTCTCCGACGTTGACGGCAAAGTCGCGCTGCGAGCCCGGCGTCGCCGGGCCGCGGCCGCCGACGAGGTCGCTCTCAGGCTTCCCATTGTTGGAGCACGCGGCCAGCGCCAGGACCGCCATCAGGGAGAGCAACAGCCCCGCTCCGGCGCCGCGCCATTTCAACCGCTGCATTCCTATCCCCCGTTGGCAACGCCGCGCCGAGCGCGGCACTTGCGCCTCTCGCGCACATGCACCTCTCGTACATGCACGTCTCGCACATGCTCGTCCATGCACCCCGCGGATAATGCTCTCACCGCGCGTATGGTGCTGGTACGCAGTGGCGGCCCTGCGGCCAGCCCACGCCCGCTCCTAGCGGAAGCTTCGTGCAAAAATGTGACCATCCCCAGGCGATCCGAAGAACGCGAATGGCGAAGTAAATGGCAAGGCCGTCGGCACCGTTTTCCACGCAATCAACAGCCGCTCTGGCATCGCGGCTGGGCCGCATGGCCTGCCCGCCACTGCCGGCCACGCGCGGCTCGGCAAAAGGCGCCGCCAGCGACTCACGGCGCGCGGCGCAGGCGCAAAATTGGCCCGTGATCTTTGGCCCGTGATCTTTGGCCCGCACCGACGAAGAAAGGGCTGCATCGCCGATGCAGCCCTGTACAAGTGTCGAGCACCGCAGCAGGCGCTAACCGCCTGCATCTGGCACACAGCCCCTACGCGACGCCTACACTCTCCTTCGGGACTGCGCCGGCTCTCGCCGATGCGCCGGGCGCCTGCTTGCCGCGGACCCCCGGATTGAAGGCCGCGAGCGCCATCGCGATGGTCAGGCGCTCGCCGGACTACACCTCGATCAGCCCGATCAATGCGCCACTTGCTGCGCGGCCGGCACGTCTGCGCCGAGCTTCATGGGTACATACTCTTCGCGGCGGCAAGCTGCGAAAGCAACGGCGGCGACTACCACCGACATAACGATCATGCTTTTGACGTTCATGGTCTTCTCTCCTACCGTGTTCGGCAATCGCACCTACCCGGGTAGCGGGGTGTAACGCTCAGATCAAGGACGCAGCGGTTTTTCCTGAGGTTTTCCACGTCTATTGATGCGAAAATGCCACTTCTATTGTCACACATCGGCCAGCCGAAACTCGCGTTGTGGGGCCGCGTGAGGCGCCCAACCGATGCACGCGGGCCGCGCTCGACCACAGAACACACCAGCGCGGTTAAAATCGCGTAAAGCGATGTTCAATTTCGCAAGGGCGACCACGCCGGGTCGGAGGCGAAGGCCGGCGTCGCAACCAGCCGCTCGTTGTAGCCGGTAAGATCGATCGAAAATAACTTCGGCCCGCCGTTGGCCCCTCGGCTCTCGCGAAAGAACATCAGCACCCGACCGTTGGGCGCCCAGCTCGGGCCCTCGTTGTGAAATCCCTCCGTCAGCACCCGCTCGCCCGAGCCGTCGGGGCGCATCACGCCGATGATAAATCCCTCCCCCGCCTGCTTGGTAAAGGCGATCAGGTCCCCGCGCGGCGACCACACCGGCGTCGAGTAGCGTCCCTCGCCGAAGCTGATACGTCGCACCCCCGAGCCGTCCGCGCCCATGACGTAGAGCTGCTGGGTTCCGTCACGGTCCGACTCGAACACGATCGCGCGTCCATCCGGGCTGTAACAAGGGCTGGTATCGATGGCGTGGCTCTCGGGCAGCCGGCGCATCTGCCGCGAGCGCAGGTCCATTTCGATGATCGAGGAGACCCCCTGCTCGCCGATGCTCATGATGACGCGCTGCCCGTCGGGGGAAAAGCGCGGCGCGAACGTCATGCCGGGAAAATTGCCGACGAGCTCCCGCTGGCCGGTTTGCAGGTTCAGCAAGTAGACGTGCGGCTGATC
>JBPYEF010000357.1:0-6127 GCA_051985875.1 Hyphomicrobiaceae bacterium | reverse complement strand
GCGCGCGCGGCCTGCACGTCGCGGAAGGCGCCGATCACCTCCTGCGGCGGGTCGACCCGCAGGAGCTGCACCTGGGCGATGTGGGCGCCCAGCCCATATTCGTCGAGGATCTTCTGCAGCAGCTCCTTGGTGTCCTGCTCGATGCGGCTGCGCCCTTCCGTCTGGGCATATTGCAGGTTGGAAAAGCCGATGATCTCGCGCATGGCGGCCTCGGCGGCTGACCGCACCGTATCCTCGCCATTGCGCACGGCGAAGGCATACTTGAACACGTCATTGATCTGCCAGAGCACGGCAAACTCGATGTCGACGATGTTCTCGTCGCCGGTCAGCATGAGGTTGTCGGCCGACGTGCGGGCGCCGCGATTGAAGCCGCCGCTATTGGCATTGCGCGAGCCGATCACAGTGCGCCGCTGATCCTGGACGTTGACCACGACGACATGACCGATCGGACTTGGCAGGTTGTAGTGCAGGCCCGGCAATACCGGCCCGCCATACGGCTCGCCGAAGATGAGCTGGATCGCCTGCTGGTTGGGTTGCACGCGGAAGATGCCGGTCGCCAGCCAGATCAGGATGGCCACGAGCGCAATCAAAAGGATGCCCTTGAGCGAGCCGAAGCCGCCGGGAATGAGGCTGCGCAGGCGCTCCTGGCTCTTGCGGATGACGTCGTCCATGTCGGGTGGCCGCCGCGGCCCGCCGCCGCGATTGCCGCCACCACCACCCCACGGGCCGCCACCACCACCGCCGCCGCCCCAAGGGCCGCCGCTATTATTGTTCCACGCCATGCCTCACCTCAGGGCTCCAACATAGCGGGCCCAACGCACTTTTGCTTTCGTACCGCGCTGCATATATGTGACGGCAGCATACCTTCAATCAAGCAACGACAGAATATTGCGCGACAAGGGCAGCGGGAGCGAGCAGACATGGCAGAAATCAGCGAATCAGCCGTGCGCAGCGTTCTCGAAACGGTCATCGACCCTGCAACGGGCAGGAATGTCGTCGCCTTGGGCATGGTGAGCGCCGTTGCCACCCGCGGCGGCCATGTCGGCATCACCCTGGAAGTCGACCCGGCGCGAGGCGCCTCCCTGGAGCCGCTGCGCCAGGCCTGCGAACAGGCGGTGCGTGCCATGCCGGGCGTACTGTCGGCGAGCGCCGTCATGACCGCCGAGCGCGAACCGCCGGCCGCGCGACCAGCGAGGCCGGCACCGCGGCCATCAAGCCAGGCCCATGCCCAGCACGCGCATGGCCATGCGGGCGGTGGACGCATCGAGGTTCCCGGCGTGAAGCACATCATCGCCGTCGCCTCGGGCAAGGGCGGCGTTGGCAAGTCGACTACCGCGATTAACCTTGCGCTGGGGCTGGCGGCCAACGGCGTCAGCACCGGCCTGCTCGACGCCGACATCTACGGACCCTCGATGCCACGCATGCTGGCCGTGAAGGACAAGCCCGAATCGCTCGACGGCAAGCAGCTGAAGCCCATCGAGCGCTACGGGCTGCGCACCATGTCGATCGGCTACATCGTGAACGAGGACACGCCGATGATCTGGCGGGGGCCCATGGTATCGAGCGCGCTCGAGCAGATGCTGCGCGATGTGCGATGGGGCGAGCTCGACGTGCTGGTGGTCGACATGCCGCCGGGCACTGGCGATGCGCAGTTGACCCTCGCCCAGCGCGTGGCGCTCTCCGGTGCGGTGATCGTCTCCACGCCGCAGGACATCGCGCTGGTCGACGCGCGCAAGGGGCTCAGCATGTTCCGCAAGGTCGCCGTGCCGGTGCTCGGCATCGTCGAGAACATGAGCTACTTCACCTGCCCCAAGTGCGGCGAACGGTCGGAGATCTTTGGCCATGGCGGCGCGCACCAGGAGGCGGACAAACTCGGCGTGCCGTTCCTGGGCGAGGTGCCGCTCCATCTCGACATCCGCACCACCTCCGACATCGGCCATCCGATCGTGGTCGCTCAGCCCGACAGTCCGCACAGCCAAATCTACAAGGCGATCGCCGGCCGGGTTTGGAAGCAGCTTTCCGCCAACCAGCGCGGCCCACGGCCGGCGCCGCGCATCGTCGTGCGTTGATCGCCGCTGATGGCCAGCGCCTTCATTCCATGGACGTCGGTTTCGTTTTCGAAAGGCTGTCCGAAGCGGACCGCGAGACCGTGCGCGGGGCGCTTGCCCAGAGCTTTGGAACGACCGCAGTCGGCGCCGTCAGGCGCCTGACCGGCGGGATCAGCGCCGCAAGCTTCCGCATCGAGATCGGCCCGCGCGCCTTTTTGCTGCGCCTGGAAGGCCCGCCTGGTCCGTTGCGCAATCCCCACCAATACGAAGCCCTGCGCATCGCGGCAGCGGCCGGCGTCGCGCCGCGCATCCATTACCTCGACGAAGCCGGCCGGATCGTCATCCTGGATTGCATCGAAACCCGGCCTCTCGATTCTTATCCGGGCGGACCGCCCGCGCTGGTCCAAGGACTCGGTGAACTGCTGGCGCGGCTGCAGCGGACGGCGCCATTCCCGCACTTCGTCGACTATCCGGACATCGTGGGCCGGCTGTTCGCGCACGTGCGGCGCACCGGCCTTTTCGCCGACGACCTGTTGAACCCTCACGTGGAGCGGCTCGAGGCGCTGCGGCGCGATTACTTCGCCAACGCGTTGGAGCCCGTCTCAAGTCACAACGACTGCCATCCGGGAAACATACTGTTCGACGGCGAGCGGCTGTGGCTGGTCGACTGGGAGTCGGCATACCGCAACGACCCCTTGATCGACCTCGCAATCATGATCGACAGCTTCCCGCTGTCGGCCGAGCTGCAAAGCACGCTGCTGCAGGCTTGGCTTGGACGCACCCCCGGCGTCGCCCTCCACTCGCGGCTCGCGACGGTGCGGGCGCTCGTTCGGCTGTACTTCGCCGGCGTATTTCTGAGTGGCTCCGCCGCCGGAAACTGGCGACACGCGCCAGACAAGGATTTGTCCGTGCCGACGCTCGCCGACTATCAGCGGGCCATCGGCAACGGCCGACTTCAGAGGGGCACGCCCGAGGCCAGGCACGTGCTGGGCAAGATGTTCCTCGCATCCTTCCTGTCCGGATCGCCGACGCCAGGCTTCCTCGGCGCCGTTTGAGGCTACGCACGCTTCTTGCGCGCGGGCGGCCCCCTCCTGTGCGTCGCTTTGCCGATCATGCCGTGGACGCCGATCATCGAGCCAGCGACCAGCTCCAACGCGAGAAAGCGCCGATCCTCGACCCAGCCGGGCAGCTGGATGTTCAGCGCGAGATCGCGGCGAAAGCCGAACTGATTGTAGTACTCTGGGTCTCCGACCAGGATGATGCGGCTGTGGCCCAGCATGCGCGCCTGCGCCATCGAGTGCCACATCAGCGCCTTGCCGTAGCCAAGGCCGCGCAGCTCCGGTGCGATGGCGAGCGGGCCGAGCAGGATGGCAGGCCAGGTCTCGTTGATCAGGATCGGCCAGTTGCGGATCGAGGCCACCATGCGGCCCTTCTGGTCGAGCGCCACGAAGCAGAGGTCGCGGATCGGCGCCACCTCCTCGCGCAGGCGATAGACGGTCTTGTGGAAACGGTCGGGACCGAAGGCGGCGGCGGTCATCTCCTCGATGGCCTCGCCATCGCGCGGCCGCTCGCGCAGCAGCCTGAGCCGCCCCGGATCGCGACCGGGGCTCCGTATCAGGGCGGCGGCCATCAGTGCGGCAGGCCCAGCGCGGCCATCAGCTCACGCCATTCGCGCGGATTGAGGCCGCTCGACTTCTGGTCGACCTTTTCGCCGGCAATCATGCGCTTGAGAGCCGCCAGTCCGGTCTTCGAGAGATGCGCGCCGCCCATGCGGTATTCCATGAAGGCGTCGTGGCAGATCGGGCACCAGCGTCTGAGCGTGTCGATCATCACCTCGGCATAGGCGCGGATCTCGTACTGCGCATGCGCGTCGGCGCGCAGCGACAGGAAATGCATCAAATTGTGCAGGTTGGTCTTCCAGTACCACTGCGTATAAAAACTGAGCGAAAGGTTCATGCGCGCGAGCTCGCGCGCCAGTCCGGAACGCTCGGCGTCCAGCGGCTCGCCGGCCTCGCCTTCGTTCAGCATCTTCATGTAGTGCTCGTAGACCAGCTCGGCGTCCTTCTTGAGAAGGCCGAAGACGCGCTCGGCCTCCTTGCCGGCCAGCACCCGGTCGCGACCCTGGCGGTTGGCCTTGCTCTGGGCCGCGAGATGCTCGGGCTTGGGGATGTAGAATTCGTTGTCGAGGATCGAGTAGCGCGCCGAGTACTCGTTGACGTTGGCGGTGCGATGGCGGATCCACTGCCGCGCCACGAAGATCGGCAGCTTCACGTGGTACTTGATCTCGCACATCTCGAACGGCGTGGTGTGCCGGTGGCGCATCAGATAGCTGATGAGCCCGCGATCCTCGCTCACCTTCTTGGTGCCGCGGCCGTAGCTGACGCGCGCCGCCTGCACCACGGCCGCATCGTCACCCATGTAATCGATCACGCGGACGAAGCCGTGGTCGAGGACGGGCAAGGCCTGGAACAGGATCTCCTCGAGCGCCGGCGCGATCGGGCGCAGCGTCCGGCTGGCGCTGTCGCGGGCCTCAGCGATCTCGGCCTGCTGGTCGGTGGAGAGGGGCATCGTTGTTGTCCTTGCTTGGCGGCGGACTCTATGGGTCGCAGGTTCCGCCTTCCATGGGGAAATTGGCCAGCGGCCCTTGCCTTCAAAAAGGCTGGCAAAACGCTTATATTGGGCATGTCGGGAAACCGACTATGGCGATAAACGCCGCGTGGAATAAGCGTATCGGACCCGGGGGCAGTACCCGGCGCCTCCACCATTCTCCTCCGCACTCGATGTGCGGAGTCGATGGGGGCGAAACAGGATCGACGAGCGTGGTAAAGGCGCGGTTTTTGCCCGGTATGGTTCCGCCGTGACGGGCCATTCACAAGTGCCAACGATAACGACGTTGCACTCGCTGCTGCCGCCTAAACAGCGGACGTAAGCGCGGTTCGGGAGGGCACCGGGCAACAGAAGCCCTCCCACTCACTCTCCGACGATGGCGATTCGCTACGGTTGGTTCGCGCCGAAACGGTGATTTCACGCGATTGACTCTCGCGGAACTGGGGTCGATGCTCCGCGAAAGTTGCCGCCCCAGCCGATGAACGACCGCTTCCACTATGACGCTCTGGTCGACGATGCGCTGCGCAGCGTCGTGCGGCGCGTGCTGCGCCAGGTCGCGGACAAGGGGCTGCCGGGCTCGCACCATTTCTACATCTCCTTCCGCAGCACCGACCCTGGCGTGCAGCTGCCCGACTACCTGCGCGCCAAGTATCCCGAGGAGATGACGATCGTCCTGCAGCACCAGTACTGGGATCTCAACATCACCGACGAGTTCTTCGAGGTGACGGTGAGCTTCAACAAGCAACAAGAGCGCATCAAGGTGCCGTTCGCGTCGCTGTCGGCCTTCGTCGATCCCTCGGTGCGCTTCGGCCTGCAGTTCGATCGCAAGGACAAGGGCGCCGTGGTCGGCGAAAAGGCGGCGCCGCAGGCGCCAGGCCAGCTGCCGGCGCCGGACAAGCGGCCCTCGCTCGGCGCGCCGTCGAGCGGCGCGGGCACCGCCGCCGGCGAAGGCCAGGCGCCCGCCGAAGTTGCGGCGGCAGCCAAGCCGGAGGACCCGGCCGCCAAGGTCATCAAGCTCGACAGCTTCCGCAAGAAGTAGCGGGCAACACTGGCAATAAGTGACTGGACGGGACCTGCCCGATGCGGCAGGGATGCGCGCCCCTTGCCGAGGGGCGCCAGGAGAAAGTCATGCCCGAGTTCCAGTTCCAGGAAATGTTCCCGCAAGGTCTCGACAGCACGCCCTACCGCGAGCTCTCGTCGGACCATGTCGGCACCGCCAGGTTCAACGGGCGTGATCTGCTGACGGTCGAGCCGGCGGCGCTGACGCTTCTCACCGCGCAGGCCTTCAAGGACATCTCGCATCTGCTGCGGCCCGGCCATCTCGCCCAGTTGCGCGCCATCCTCGATGATGGCGAGGCGTCGGCCAACGACAAGTACGTGGCGCTGGAAATGCTGAAGAACGCCAACATCTCGGCGGGCGGCGTGCTGCCGATGTGCCAGGACACCGGCACCGCCATCGTCATGGGCAAGAA
>JBPYEF010000356.1:0-2065 GCA_051985875.1 Hyphomicrobiaceae bacterium | reverse complement strand
ACCATCTCGCTGAGTTCGCGCGCCGCGCATTGCGCAAGGCGCGGCGCCGGGCACCGGCTGCGGCCGATCACCGCACGTCGCAGCGCGGAAGAGGGTCGACGCTCGGCACCGCTTGTCCGCAACCGGTTGTGCTCCCCCGCACGCCTCGCCGCGCTGGCTGGCGCGCCCGCGCACATCGGAAAAATTGCTCCTTTGCGCCGAACGTGGGAAGTTCCGCGCCGATCACGGGGCGAGGCTTCACCCTATCGTGCGGCGAGCGTCTCGGGCAGGCCGCCGTAAGCAACCTGCTCGGCCAACGATCGGGCTAGGCGAGTTCCTCGAGCCGTTCAGCAGATCGCGTTGGCGCCCTAGATGCGCTGGGCACACTTGGGAAGCGCGCTGAACCGCCGCGGTGAAACGGTCCATGGCAACGGAATTCTACGCCTTGACGTTGATCGCGCGCATCAGGCGTGGGCTCACCTTCCTCTCCTATGCGCCGCTGCTGGCCAGCGCAAGCGCGCTCTCGTTTGTGCGCGTAATAGCCTATGCACGTCTGCTCGATGTGCCGCAATTCGGGGTCGCCTCGCAAATTCTGCTGGTTTCCGGCCTGTTCGGCATCGCTGGGCATTTCGGAACGCAGTTGTTGGCGCATCGCGAATTGCCGCTGCTGATGGCCACCGCCCGCCGCCGTCGTGCCGTGTGGATGCTGACAAGGGTTTTGCTCACGCTGTCGGCATCCGCTGCCCTGGCCCTGGTGTGTGCCGGTTTCGGGCTCAAGCTCTTTGCGCTCAGCGCCTCCGAGACGGCCGTCGGCATCTTGCATGGCTGGTGTCAGCAGGTGTTCGTGACCCTGTCGATCGAAAGCAAAAGCCGACTGATGATGCGCGAATACGCAGCTGCTCTGGTCATCAGGGCCCTTGCCGCGACCATCGCCGGCGTAGTCGTCGCCCGCGCGGTGCACACGGGTTTTGCCACCACGCTTGCGGAGGCAATCGCGTTTGCAGTGCTAACCCCGACCATGCTGCTGCGGATCATGCGCGAAGCAGGCGTCAGCGCCCGCGTTGCGCTCGCTCTGGCATTCACCTCGCGTCGGGGGTTCCCCTGGCTCGCCGGGTTCTTGCTCCTCGGCAGCTCGCTGGTGGCCTTCGCCTCCCTGAATGTCGACCGGTGGATGGCTGCCGCCTCTTTGGACCGGGCGCGTTTCGGCGTCTACGCCTTTGCCACCGTGGTATTGTCGGTGGCGCAACTGGCGCAATCGGTGGTCAGTGCCGGCGCGTTCCCGTTGCTAGCGCGGCGACGCATGCAATTCGGCGATGGTCATGCCATGCGGCTCGCCGCGCTGTGGTCGCTCGCCGCCCTCGTGTGCGGGCTGGTTGTGGCCACGCCGGCGGCGATGCTCGCGCGGCCGTTGGTTGGGCGTTTCCTACCCAACTATTCTGCCGCCGTCAGCAGCATGCTCATTTTGCTACCTGCCGGTGTGTTGCGTGTCTCCGACTTCTGGTCGAGCTTTCTGATCATCGCCGAACACGAGTCGCTGTTCCTTCTCGGCCAAGCGGTCGCCTTGGGCGCGGCGTTGGCCCTTTGGCTGTCGTTCTGCGGCGGCGGCCAGGTCGGCTCGGAAACCGAATTTGCGTGGCTCGCCCTGGGGTGTGCCGGGAGCGCATACGCCGCGAGCGCCGCAACCGCAGTATGGGTGTCGTCAAAATGAAGCGATGGCAGCGCGTTCTCCAGGCATCCGCAGCCGGGCGCGCCGTCTCGGCTTGCAGCATGGCCGCACGCGGCGTCCGCTTTCACCCGGCGGCCAGCATCCTGGGGGTGCGTGGCAGCGTCGTCATTGGGCGTGGCACGAGCATCGGCCCGAATGTGGTTTTCGATGCAAGCGCGGGCGGCAGAGTTTTGATCGGCACATCGTGCTGGTTTTACCGGGACATCGAGCTGCGCGCTGACAAACGGATAAAGGTCGGCTCCGGTACGACCCTGCAGCGCGGCGTCTCGATCAATGGCAATGTAACAATCGGAGCCAACTGCATATTCGCGCCAAACGTATTCGTTTCATCGGGCAAGCACATCTACGACCTGATTCCCG
>JBPYEF010000355.1:0-18457 GCA_051985875.1 Hyphomicrobiaceae bacterium | reverse complement strand
CTGGCGGCAGAGCACATGGCGACGGTCTATGAGGTGTTGGAGCGGCCGATGGTCGCCACCCTCGCCGACATGGAACGCGCCGGAGTGAAGGTCGATCGTGCGATCCTGTCGCGCTTGCATGCGACGTTCGCCCAGCGCATTGCTCATCTCGAGGGTGATATCTTTGAGCTCGCGGGAGAGAAGTTCAACCTTGGTTCGCCGCGACAGCTCGGAGAGTTGCTGTTCGACAAGCTGCGATTGCCCGGCGGACGCCGGACTAAGACCGGGCAATGGGAGACCCGGGCCAATCTACTCGATGAGTTGGCAGCAAGCGAAGAGCTGCCGGAGAGCGCGCGCCGGCTCATCAATGTGATGCTCGAATGGCGCCAGCTCAGCAAGCTGATGTCCACCTACACCCAATCGCTGCCCCAACACATCAATCCCGCGACCGACCGGATTCACACCTCGTTCGCCTTGGCAGCGACGACCACGGGCCGGCTCGCCTCGACCGATCCCAATCTGCAGAACATCCCGATCCGCACCAAGGAGGGACGGGAAATCCGCACCGCCTTCATCGCCGAACGCGGTCATAGGTTGATTTCTGCGGACTACAGCCAGATCGAGCTGCGCGTGCTGGCGCACATCGCCGATATTGCCCAGCTCAAGCGTGCCTTTTCCGAGGGCCTCGACATTCACGCCATGACCGCGTCGGAAATGTTCGGTGTTCCCGTTGCCGGCATGCCGGCCGAGGTGCGGCGCCGTGCAAAGGCGATCAATTTCGGCATCATCTATGGGATTTCCGCGTTCGGGCTCGCCGCCCAACTCGGCATCCCGAAGGGCGAGGCGGGAGAATACATCGCCACCTACTTCCGGCGTTTCCCGGGGATCCGGGATTACATGGAGGCGACCAAGCGGCGCGCACACGAGCAGGGCTACGTCGAGACGATCTTCGGCCGGCGCATTCACTATCCGGAGATCAATACCAAGAACCCATCGATGCGTGGCTTCCTGGAACGCGCGGCCATCAACGCGCCCATTCAGGGCTCGGCGGCGGACATCATTCGCCGTGCGATGATCCGCATGCCGCGCGCCATGCGGGAAGCCAAATTGAATGGCGTGCGCATGCTCTTGCAGGTGCATGATGAGCTCGTGTTTGAGGCCGAGGAGCGCCTCGTCGACAAGGCCCTGAAGATCATCGCCGGCGTCATGGAGAAGGCCCCGGAGCCAGCGGTGCACCTCAGCGTTCCCGTGCACGTCGATGTCAAGGCCGCCGACAACTGGGAGGCGGCGCATTAGCAGCCGACGGTAGCGCGCGCCGCTAAGCGCAAAGCAGCCTCCCGTCGTTTCACCGGCGTGCAATTGCCTCCCCAAGCGCGCCGTCCTCTGCTATTGCTGCGCGCTGGGGCATCGGCGGGGCGCTGGCCACCGCACCGACTGTTTGCGGGCCGTGCGCTCGCGCACAGCGTCGGCGCCAGCGTGCCATGCAAGCGGAAATGCGGGGCAGCTGGACGCATGCGCCGCGCGCCGCCGGGCGACGTTTCCCAAAGCACGGAGCCATGGCAAAGAACGAGAAGCAGCTGCGTCATCTGCGCACGGAGCGCGACTGGATCCGCTATGCGGTCAGCCGCTTCGGCGCCGCCGAATTGGCCTATGGACATGGAACGGCGAGTGCGTTCGAAGAGGCCAGCTACCTGGTGCTGCACGCGCTGCATCTGCCGATCGACCAGCTCGAGCCCTGGCTTGATGCGCGGTTACTGCCCTCCGAGCGTCGGGTGGTGTGCGCTACGATCGAGCGGCGGATCGCGACACGCAAGCCCGCAGCCTACTTGACGCGGCAGGCATACATCCAGCGCTATGCGTTCTTTGTCGATGAGCGCGTGATCGTCCCGCGCTCCTATATCGGCGAGCTGCTGTGCCAGCAGATCAGCAGCCCGGCGGAGAGCTGGCATTTGGGGTTCGACCCCACGGGCGTCGCGACGGTCCTCGACCTTGGCACGGGCTCGGGATGCTTGGCCATCCTTGCGGCGCTCGCGTTTCCCGAAAGCGGTATCGATGCGACCGACATTTCGCCCGACGCGCTGGCGGTCGCCGCACGCAACGTCGCGGAGTACGGCCTGCAGGATCGCATATCGCTGCTGCAATCCGATCTGTTTGCGGCGCTGGCAGATCGCCGCTACGATCTGATCATCGCCAATCCGCCCTACGTAAGCGAGCAGGTGCTCGCTACCTTTCCGCCCGAATTCGCCGCCGAGCCGCGCCTTGCACATGCGGGCGGGCCCGATGGGCTGGACGTCGTGCGCCGCATCCTCGCCACGGCGGGCTGCCACCTGACCGGCCGCGGGTCCCTCCTGGTCGAGATCGGTACCGGCCGATCGCTGCTCGCGGCGGAGTTTCCAAAGCTGCCGTTCCTCTGGCTCGACACCGCAGAGAGCGAGGGAGAGGTCTTCCAGCTGCCGGCGACCGCGTTACTGGCGGCGGCCACACCCTAGATCAACACTCTATTCGCGCCTGGTCGCACCCGCCGCCCGTAATTATCGGTTCCGTGTGCATTGCCCGACCTGCTAGGCTGCGGGCAAAAGCAACGCGCGCCATGCCCAGCGACAATCCCTTCCTTAGCACCGAGCGGCGGCCGCACACGGACGGGGCCTTCCATGCGCACGAGCTGGCCCTGGCCAACCGCAATTCCGGCATGCTGCTGGAAATGCTGCGCTATGACGTTTCGCCGGTTGGCCTGCACTACCTGCTCACGCACTTCGACGTACCCTACGTCGCCGACGACCAATGGCGCCTCGAGATCGCCGGTCGCGTAAAGGCGCCACAGTCGCTTTCCCTCGACGAACTGAAGCGCCTACCCGAAACGACGCTGCGCGTCACGCTGGAGTGTGCCGGCAACGGACGCGCAACAATGCACCCCCGCTACCCGAGCATGCCCTGGATGCATGAGGCCGTCGGCACGGCCGAATGGACCGGCACGCGCCTCAGTCACGTTCTCGATCGCGCCGGGCTCCTCGACGACGTCGTCGACGTTGCCTTCATCGGCGCCGATCGCGGTTTCGACCGCGGTCATGAGCACGCCTACGGCCGCAGCCTGCCGCGCCAGATCGCGCTGCGCGAGGAAGTGCTGCTCGTTTGGGCAATGAACGGGGCGCCGCTCCCGCCCCAGCACGGCTATCCGCTCCGCCTGATCGTTCCCGGATGGTACGGCATGGCGAGCGTGAAATGGCTCGCACGCATCGCGGCGCTGAATGCTCCCTACGATGGTTTTCAGCAGATCCACAGTTATATGTACCGCGCCACGGAGGATGCCAAACCTGCGCCGGTGACGCACATGCGTGTCAAGTCGCTGCTGATCCCGCCCGGCGTCGTCGACTTCTACTCACGCCGACGCATGGTCGAAGCGGGATCGGTCCCGCTCTTCGGCCGCGCCTGGAGCGGGGCGGGAGTACCCATCGCGCGCGTCGAGGTCGGCATCGACGGCGTGTGGAGCGATGCCGAGCTCGATCCCGAGCAGGGCGCGTTTGCCTGGCGCGGCTGGCGCAGCGCCTGGAATGCCCAACGCGGTGAGCACGTGCTGACGTGCCGGGCGACGGATGCGAACGGCGAGAGGCAACCCGCGGCGGCGCGCTGGGACGTTGGCGGCTTCGGCAACAACGGCGTGCAGCAGGTCCACGTCAGTGTGAGATAGGTATGATAGGAAGCATCGCCGTATCGTTGTGGCGCGGGGCAGCCGACGGCGGCTATCAGACTTTCTCGGTGCCTCGACGCGAGAGCCAAACAGTGCTCGACGTCGTCACCTGGGTGCAGCGCCATGCCGACCCGACCCTGGCGTATCGCTTCGCCTGCCGCGTCGGCATGTGCGGCAGCTGCGCCATGACGGTCAATGGCCGGCCGCGCTGGACCTGCCGCACGCACGTCGCGCGCGTGGTTGCCAACGGCCGACTGCAAATCGGGCCCCTCGCCAACCTGCCCATCGTCAAGGACCTGGTCTGCGACATGGAGGCGTTTTTCGCCAAGTGGCAGAAGGCCAAGGGTGTATTCGCCGCTGCTGCTTCGCGCGCCGACCCGATCCCGGCAATCGCACCGGCGAGCGCCGCGCGCCGCGCCGCCGATGCCGGCATCGAATGCATCACCTGCGGGGTGTGCTATGCCGCCTGCGACAGCGTGCGCTGGAATGCGGATTATCTCGGCCCGGCGGCACTCAATCGCGCCTGGACGCTGGTCAACGACGTGCGCGACGCCGGCAACCGCGAACGCCTGAAGGCCGTTGCCGCGCCGGGCGGCTGCCACTCCTGCCACTCGCAGCAAGGCTGTCGCGCGCACTGCCCAAAGGCACTCAATCCCGTTGCCGCGATCGCCGGCCTCAAGCGGCTTACGGTTGCGGCCTATCTCAAGGGTGAGCTCAAGTGACGTCTTCGCCAACCTGAGGGCCCAATCTGAGCGCTCAACCTGAGGCCCAACCTGAGCGAACGGGATAGCCGTCTCGCCGCGCCACCAGCGGAGAATTCTATGCCTGGCTCTGGACCATGCGTTGCCGTGACGGCCGAGCAATGGCTCCGGGGCAATGCCGCTGCTGGCCGGTTGCCTGCGCGGGCGGTGCCTGCTGGCGGCAACCTGGACGTCCATCGCCGGCTGACGCAATCCGCATTGCGGGAGGGGGGCACGCTCCCTCTCGAGCGCACGCCGAGGGCAACCCCAATCGGAGCCATACCATGAATGTGCGCTGGTACGTCCTGCAGCGCGCGAGCGCGGCGGTCATGGTGCCATTGGTGCTCGTGCATCTGGCGGTCATTTTCTACGCGAGCGGCCGCGGGCTGAGCGCCGCCGAAATCCTCGGCCGCACGCGCGGCAGCCTCGCCTGGGGGGCCTTCTACGCGACCTTCGTGCTGGCAGCGTCCCTCCATGGGGCGATCGGCCTGCACGGCATCCTCGGCGATTGGACGCCGCTCCGTGGCCGCGGCCTCGCCGTGGTCATTGCCGCCTTTTTCCTCGTGCTCACCGCGCTCGGCCTGCGCGCGGTTGCCGCCGTGACCTTGCCATGAGCGCACGCACGCCGCCCTACGCAGCGGGGCATCGTCGCGACGCACTATGGCTGGCCTTTCTGGTGCATCGCCTTTCCGGGGTAGCGCTCGCCTGCTTCCTGCCCCTGCACTTCCTAATGCTCGCGCTTGCGCTCGGTGGCGAGGCCCGCCTCGATGCCGCCTTGCAGTGGACGGCAAACCCGTTGGTCAGGCTGGGGGAGACGGGACTAGTCTTCCTGCTCAGCGTGCACATGCTCGGCGGCCTGCGCGTGCTGGCCATCGAGCATCTGCCGTGGCGCGAGGCGCAGCGACAGAAAGCCTTCGTTGCGCTGCTCGTCGCGGGGTTGGCAGCGCTTGCCTTTGTGGTCCGCTGGGTGTGAAGGAGGGCCGCATGCTCGACCGGCTCAGCACCGACATATTGATCCTCGGTTCCGGCGGTGCCGGTTTGTTCGCCGCGCTGCATGCGCACCGAGCCAACCCGGCGCTGCAGGTATCCATTGCCAGCAAAGGACTGCTCGGCAAGTGCGGCTGCACGCGCATGGTGCAGGGCGGCTACAATGTCGCGCTTAACCCCGGCGACTCTCTCGAGCGGCATTTCATGGACACGATCGAGGGTGGCAAGTGGCTGCCGCACCAGGAGATGGCCTGGACGCTCGTCAGCAAGGCGGTCGAGCGGGTGCACGAGCTGGAGAACGAGATCGGCTGCTTCTTCGATCGTAATGCCGACGGTACGCTGCACGGCAAGGCGTTTGCCGGGCAGACCTTCGACCGCACGGTGCACAAGGGCGACCTGACCGGCATCGAGATCGTCAATCGCCTCGCCGAACAGGTGTGGGCGCGTCCGATCGTGCGCCTTGAGGAGCATCGCGCGCTGGCCTTGATCGCAGCGCGCGATGGGGCATCGCTCGCCGGAGTACTGATGGTCGACATGCGCACCGGCCGGTTCCGCTTCGTCGCGGCCACGGCGGTGCTGCTCGCGACCGGCGGTGGGCCAACCATGTACCGCTACCACACGCCCTCGGGCGACAAGAGCATGGACGGGCTTGCCCTTGCGTTGCGCTCGGGTTTGCCGCTGCGCGACATGGAGATGATTCAGTTTCATCCGACCGGCCTGCTGGCCGGCCCCGACACGCGCATGACCGGCACGGTCCTGGAGGAAGGGCTGCGCGGGGCTGGCGGCCACCTGCTCAACGGCGCGCGCGAGCGGTTCATGGCGGCCTACGACGCCAAGCTCGAGCGCGCCACGCGCGATGTCGTGTCGCGGGCCATCTACGCGGAGATGCGCGCCGGACGCACCACGCCGCATGGGGGAGTCTACATCAGCATGGGCCACCTCGGACGTTCCGAGGTCGCGCGCCAGTTCCCTGGCATGGTCGAGCGGTGCGCCGACTGCGGCTTCGATTTGGCTGGCGGCCTGGTCGAGGTCGTGCCGACGGCGCACTACTGCATGGGAGGTGTGGTCTGCGCGGTCGATACGTCGACCGAGCTGCCCGGGCTGTTCGTTGCCGGCGAGGATGCTGGGGGCGCGCACGGCGCCAACCGGCTCGGCGGCAACGGCGTGGCAAACTCGACGGTATTCGGTGGCATCGCCGGCGAGACGATGGCCGCCTGGGTCGCGCGCAATCGCGGCCATCGCCCACCCGCAGAAGATGCGATCACCGAGGAAGTGCGGCGCGCCGAGCACCCGTTCCGGTGCCGGGTGGGCGACCTCAACCGCGTGCGCGAGCGCCTGCTGGACAGCATGTGGGACGACGTCGGTATCGCGCGCGATGCCGCCGGCTTGCAGCGCGGCATTGACACACTGCACGCGCTTGAAGCTGAGCTGATGGCGGCCGGAGTGGCAGACGGCTCGCGCGCCTTCAACCTCACGTGGCACGACTGGCTGAACCTGCGCAGCCTGCTCGACGTTTCGCAGGTGATCGCCCTGGCGGCGGTGACGCGCCGCAACAGCCGCGGCGCACATTACCGCGCGGACTTCCCCGAGGAGGGGGACCTCGCAGCCTCGACCTTCACGGTAGCGCGTCGCCACGAGGGCAGCATTACCGTGAGCGAGGAGCCGGTGCGCTTCACGATCGTGCGGCCGGGAGATACACTGCTCGACGGCAGCAAGCGGTCCGCAGCCGCGGAGTGAGGTCACCGGCGCCAAACCGATGCGATGGCCGGCCGTGCGGGGCGCAGAGCAAACGCGGGAACCGCTTCCGCGGCACAGGTTCAGGCGAGCAGGCAGGGCATAAGAGCCAGGCGCACCAGAAAGTCAGGCGCACCAGAAAGTCAGGCACTAGGCAGCGTAAGGGCAGGCGTGAAGGCGATGATCAGCATTTCCTCGCTGCAGGCGACCGCCGAGCAGCTGATGGCCAAGGCCGCGATCGAGATCCCCGACGACTACCTCGCCGGTCTGCGGGCCTGCGCCGACACCGAGCAGGGGTCGCTGTCGGCATTCGTGATCCGGGCGATGCTCGAGAACTACGAGGTTGCCAAGCATGACCGCCGCGCGATGTGCGGCGATACCGGTTTGCCGCGCTGGTACGTGAAGATCGCCAATGCCGCGCAGATCGAGAACGGACCCGTCGCGCTCGAGACCGCCCTCAGACGGGCCACCGCCCGCGCCACGCAGGCCGTGCCGCTGCGACCCAACCGCGTGCATCCCCTGTGGCGCACGGACTACAACAACAACTGTGGCATCGGCGCGCCGGAGATCGAATACTCATTCCATCCCGAGGGAGATTGGATCGATCTGACGACCGTGCACAAGGGAGGTCTGTTCGGCACCGACTACCGCATGCTGTTTCCCGGCGACGGCATCGACGGCATCAAGCGCTTCTACCTCGACACGCTGATCGCCTTCGGTCGGCGCGGCCTTGCCTGCCAGCCAGCGATCGTCGGCATCGGCCTCGGCGGCTCGAAGGACACGTGCATGGTGCTCGGTAAGCAAGCCGCTTGCCTGCGCATCGTCGGGTCGCGCAATCCGGATCCCAAAATCGCCGCGCTCGAAGCCGAGTTGAAGCAGCTCGGCAACAGTATCGGCATGGGCGCCATGGGCTTCATGGGCTCGTCGATGGTCGTGGACTGCCACATTGAGGTTGGCTTTTGCCATACCGGCGGCATGCCGATGAGCGTGCACATGTTCTGTCTGTCCTCACGCCGCGCCAGCGCTCGCCTTTTTCCGGACGGCCGAGCCGAGTTCCGTACCGACCCACAGTGGTTCACGGACTACATGCGCCGCGACAGCGTCGAATGGGAGCCGGGGAAGAGGGCGGAAGCCGCGGCGTGACGTCGCCGCCAACCCCGGCGCCTTGCGTTGCGCGGGGAGCCGCGCCGTGCGCGCACGCGGTAAGGCACACGCAGACGGCACCCCGACCGGGCTCGGACGGGAGCAAGGATGCGCACCGAGGACGGATTGTGAATTGCACATCGGCACCGGTACCTGCGAGCGCGGTGACCGGTTCTGCTGCGCGGAGCCGAACGGACAAAGAGCAGGGAGGATTCGATGCGCGCCGCGGTGTTGACCGCAGTCAACGAGCCTTTGCAAATCCTCGAGCTCGAACAGGAGGGGCCGAAGCCCGGAGAGGTCCGCGTCGCCGTCAAGGCCGCCGGGGTATGCATGAGCGACTGGCACATCATGAACGGCGATTGGCCGCTGCCGCTGCCGATGGTTCTCGGCCACGAGGCGGCCGGCATCGTGGTCGAGCTGGGGAGGGGCGTCGGCAACGTCCGGGAAGGCGACCACGTCATCTTTTCCTTCCGCCCGCATTGCGGCCGCTGCCGTTACTGCTGCGATGGACGCACCGTCTTGTGCTGCGGCCACAACGACACGCCGCGCTGGCGCATGCACGACGGCACCGCGCGCGTGAAGCTCAACGGCGAGCCGGTCAACCAGATGGCGCGCATTGGCACCTTCTCTGAGTACGTTGTCTGCCCGGCCGAGCAGGTAGTCGCCGTGCGCAGCGACCTGCCCTGGGCGCACGCCGCCATCATCGGCTGCAGTGTCGCCACCGGCGTCGGCGCGGTCATTCGCCACGCCAGGGTCGAGGCCGGCTCGTCTGTGCTCGTAATCGGCTGCGGCGGCGTCGGCCTCAACGTCGTGCAGGGCGCTAGGCTCGCCGGAGCAAAAACCATCGTCGCCGCCGATCTGCTGGACAACAAGCTCGAGTATGCGCGGGCGTTCGGCGCGACCGCTACGATCAACGCCGGGCGCGAGGACGTGGTCAGGCGCGTGCAGGAACTGACCGGGGGGTTCGGGGCCGACTACGCCTTCGATGCGATCGGCGGTGGAGACACCGCGGCCTTGGCCCTAGACGCGGTGGCCCCCGGCGGGCGCGCGGTACTGGTCGGCATTCCGGGCGTCACCGTCAAGGCGCCGGTCAGCCCCATGCAGATGGTCTACGGGGAGAAGACGCTCAGCGGCACCTACTACGGTTCGATCCGTCCGGCGGTCGATTTCGCCGTGCTCGCCGACCTTGCACGCGAAAAGCGCATCGACCTCGACACCCTGATCAGCCGTACCTACACCTTTGACGAGATCAACGAGGGCTTTCGCCTGTTGACGACCGGCGCCGTGGCGCGCGGCGTGATTTTGTTCAATTGACCGCGGCGCGTCAGCACAAGCCGCAGGAGGGCGAGAATGGCGAGCGACCCCAACACCGTGCAGCTCACTCTGCCCGCTTCACGCGAGCAGTTGGCGACGCTGGAGATCGGCACCGTCGCCTACCTGACGGGGCGGCTCTACACCGCCCGCGAGGGCGTCTACAAGAAGGCCGTCGAGGACGGCGCCGGCCTGCCGGCGGCACCGGAAGAACTCGGGTCGGCGAACTTCCACTGCTCGCCAGCCGCCGCCCTCAATCCCGACGGCAGCGCCAACGTCGGCGCCGTGACGGCCACCGCCTCTTTCCGCTTTGCCAAATGGCTCGACGGCTTCTTCAAGCTGTCGCGCTGCAACATCATCATCGGCAAGGGTGGCATGGCCGGCGAGGTCTACCGGCGCGTGTTCGTGCCCAACAACGCCGTGTATCTGACCACCGTCGGCTACGGCACCGGCGCGCTTCTCGGCCGCGGCATCCGCCGCGTCGCTGCCACCTATTGGACCGAGGAGCTGGGCCTCGCCCAGGGGATCTGGGTGCTCGAGGTGCAGGATTTCGGGCCCTTCCTGGTCGACAGCGATTTGGCGGGGAATTCGCTGTTTGAGCGCGAAAACGCCAAGATCGCCCCACATCTTGCGCGCCTGTACGCAGGCACCCAGCCGGCAACGCTGCGCCGCTATGGCGAGACGGACGACAAGAGCGAGGAGTTGATCTGAGCGGGGCGATCAGGTGTAGATCATCTTGCGCGTCATGCCCCCGTCGACGATCAGCTCGGTGCCGGTGATGAAGCCGGCATCCTCCGACAGCAGATAGGCGACGGCGGCGGCGACGTCCTCGGGCCTGCCGACGCGGCCGACGGGATGCTGGGCATGGTCGGCGGCGCGGAGCGGACCATGCTTGCCGGTGTCGATCCACCCCGGCGATATGCAGTTGACGCGCACCTCCGGGGCGAGGGCGATAGCCAGGGCGTGCGTGAGCGCCACCAGCCCGCCCTTGCTTGCCGAGTAGGCCAGCGTGTTCGCCTCGGACATGTGCGCGCGCGTCGAGGCGATGGCGACAATCCCCCCGCGCGCCCGCACCAGATCCCCGTGCGCGGCCTTGGCGAGCAGATATGCGGCGGTCAGGTTGGTGGCCAGCACGCGGTTCCATCCCGCAAGCGTCGTTGCGGCGAGCGGAGCAAAGTTGCCGATGCCCGCATTGGAGACGATCGCATCGATGCGCCCGAGACGCGCGCGAACGACCGCCACCAGGTGCTCGACGTCGGCCTCGCTCCCGACGTCGGCCGCAACGGCCATGCCGCCGACTTCGGCCGCCGTGGCGCCGACGGCTTCGGCCTCGACATCGGCGCAGGCAACACGCCAGCCATCGTGCGCCAGGCGGCAGGCGATGGCTCGGCCGATGCCGCGTGCGGCACCGGTGACGATAGCGGCGCGGGGTGTAGCCGGGAACATGCGGCAAAGCGAAAGCAGAAAAGGTGGGCCGAGGCGAGTACGCCGAGGAAATTGGGTAAAGGCGGCCACGCGTCCGGGCGTGCCGATCGGCACGACCTATCCGGCGCGCTTCACGGCGGCCGCAAAGTAGTTGACGTCGGTATCGGCGGCGAGGGCCCAGCCATCTGCAAAGGGGTTGTAGAGGAGGCCGCGCACGTTTCCCGGCGCGAGGCCAGCGGCCGCGCAGTGGGTGGCCAGCTCCTGCGGCGTCACGAAGCGATCCCAGCGGTGCGTACCGACCGGCAGCCAGCGCAGCACGTACTCGGCGGCAACGATGGCGAGCAGGTACGATTTCAGGGTTCGGTTGATGGTCGAAAGCAGGATCAGCGCCCCCGGGCGCAGCAGCGCGGCGCAGGCCTGTAAAAAGGCCGCGGGATCCGGCACGTGCTCGATCACCTCGAAGCAGACGAGCGCGTCGAAGGCCAAGCCCTCGGCCGCCAGATCCTCGACGCGACCGACGCGGTATTCGATCGCCAGCCCCTGCCCGGCGGCGTGCGCGCGCGCCGCGGCGATGTTCTCCGGCGCCGGGTCGAGCCCGGTCACGTGCGCGCCGAGGCGCGTCAGCGGCTCGCAGATCAGCCCGCCGCCGCAGCCGACGTCGAGCACGCTAAGCCCGGCGAACGGCCGTGTAAGCTGCCCTGCACGGCGGAAATGGTGCAGCATCTCTTCGCGCAGGAATGCCAGCCGCAGCGGGGCGATCTGGTGTAGCGGGCGAAACTTACCCTGTTCGTCCCACCATTCATCGGCGTGGCGCGCAAAGCGCGCGATTTCACCCGCGTCAAGCGTGTGCGCGACCGGGGTCGGAGACGGTGCGTGCGGACCCTGCTGCATGTCCCATGGTGCCTCGCCGCGGCCGGCGATGGCAAGCGCCTCGCCGGCGCGCTTCGGCTGTTGCGGCCGGGGGACCTTGTGGCTAAGAGTACGCGCCACAAGACTCCCGACGCGGGCCGGCGCGCGGCCGCAAGCGCGCGCCCGACGCTACGGGGGCGCACGAAGCGGGGCGTCATGTCATTTCTGGTCATGAAGTTCGGCGGCACGTCGGTGGCCAACGTGGAGCGCATCCGCAACGTTGCCTGCCACGTCAAGCGCGAGGTCGATGCCGACAACAAGGTGGCGGTCGTGGTCTCCGCCATGGCCGGCGTGACCAACGAACTGGTGTCGTGGGTGCGCGAGGCCTCGCCCTTGCACGATGCGCGCGAATACGACTGCGTGGTCGCCAGCGGCGAGCAGGTGACAGCGGGGCTGCTGGCGATCGTGCTGCAATCAATGGGCATTACGGCACGCTCATGGCAAGGGTGGCAAATCCCCATCCTCACCGATAATGCCCATGGTGTGGCGCGCATCAGGGAGGTGCCGGGCGACAAGATCAGGGCGCGGCTCGAGCAGGGCGAGGTGGCCGTGATCACCGGGTTCCAGGGTATTGAGCCCGACCGCAACCGCATCTCGACGCTCGGGCGCGGCGGTTCGGACACGAGCGCGGTGGCGATCGCCGTCGCGGTCAAGGCCGACCTCTGCGACATCTACACCGACGTCGACGGCGTTTACACCGCCGATCCACGCATCGTGCCGAGAGCTCACCGGCTGCCCAAGGTGTCCTACGAGGAAATGCTGGAAATGGCCTCGCTCGGGTCCAAGGTGCTGCAAACGCGCTCCGTCGAGCTTGCCATGGTGCACCACATGCGCGTGCGCGTACTTTCCAGCTTCGTGGCGCCCGACGGCATGGCGCCAGCGCGGCGCGAGACCTGGGACGAGATCGGAACGACCATTTGCAGCGAGGATGAGATCGTGGAGCAGCGCGTCGTCAGCGGTATCGCCTACGCCAAGGATGAAGCGAAGGTCTCCCTGCTCAGGGTCGAGGACAAGCCCGGCGTGGCCGCGAGCATCTTCGGCCCACTCGCCGAGGCCAACGTCAACGTCGACATGATTGTGCAAAACACCTCCTCCGACGGCAAGCACACGGACATGACGTTTACCGTGCAGGAAGCGGATCTTGACCGCACGCTCGAGGTGCTGATGGCCGCTAAACGGGGCATCGGCTACTTCGAGGTCCGCAGCTCCCGCGATGTGGCCAAGGTATCGGTGATCGGTGTTGGCATGCGCAGCCATGCCGGCGTAGCGGCTCAGATGTTCAGGGCGCTGGCGCAAAAGGGCATTAATATTCTTGCCATCACGACCTCGGAAATCAAGATTAGCGTTCTGATCGACGCGGCCTACGCCGAGCTCGCAGTGCGCACGCTGCACGCGCTATACGAGCTCGGCAGGGACTGATTGCAGCTGGCGGCGTAACCCCTGCCCATGGGCGGCGGCTCGTGGGCAGCCAAACCAAGACCAGTGCCGCAAGGCCCGCTGGGCTTTGCAGGCGGAGTGGCGGCATTCGCTGATGCAGAACAGGGGCGGCGATACGTCGAGGGTGGCTCCCTCCGAGCCGGCACTGCGCATTCTCATGCGCCGGCTGCGCGAGATCATGGCCGAACCATCGGACGGCCAGTCGCGCCTCGACAAGATCGTGCGGCAAATAGCCGGCCTGATGATCGCCGAGGTGTGCTCGATCTACCTCAAGCGCCAGGATGGTTCGCTCGAGCTGTTCGCAACCGAAGGGCTCAATCCGGGTGCGGTGCACAACACCTTCATGCGACGCGGGGAAGGCCTGGTCGGCCGCTGCGCCGAGCTCGCCGTGCCGATCAACGAGCCCGACGCGCAGAACCACCCCGCGTTCTCCTATCGCCCCGAGACGGGTGAGGAGGTCTACCACTCGTTCCTGGCCGTTCCGCTGTTGCGCGGCGGTGACGTCCTCGGCGTGCTGACGATCCAAAACAAGACGCACAAGGAGTATTCCGACGAGGACCTCGAGGTGCTGCAGACCACGGCCATGGTGCTGTCTGAGCACCTGCTCTCCGGTTCCGTCGCCGGTGTCAACACGGCGGCCGAATACAATCGTGCCGTCGGCCACGTGGTGCGCGGGCAACCGCTTTCTGAGGGACTCGCGCTCGGCCATGTCGTGCTGTATCAGCCGCGTGTCGTCGTCACGGCAATCGCGGCCAAGGAGCCGGCGGAAGAGAACCGCCGCCTGGAGGCGGCGGTCGAAGAGCTCAAGGCCGCGATCGACGACATCCTCGAGCAGGGCGATCTTGCCAGTTCGGGCGAGCATCGGGACGTGCTCGAGGCCTACCGCATGTTCGCCCATGATCGCGGCTGGCTGCGGCGCATGAAGGAGGCGATCGCCCGCGGGATGACCGCCGAAGCCGCGGTCGAGCGCGTGCAGAATGACACGCGGGCGCGCATGCTGCGCCAGACCGATTCTTACTGGCGCGAGCGCCTGCGCGACCTCGATGAGCTCTCCGACCGGCTGCTGCGGATTCTTGCCGGCCGGCCGCGCGCCCACTCCGCGATCGATGCCAAGCTGCCCCACGACACGGTGCTGGTAGCGCGCACCATGGGGCCGGCGGATCTGCTCGACTTCGACCGCGGACGGCTGCGGGGACTGGTCATCGAGGATTCCGGTGGCGGCAGCCACGTGGCGATCGTCGCCAAGGCGCTCGGCATCCCCGCCGTCGGCAACGCGCGCGGGGTAATGGAGAGGGTCGACCAGGGCAACCCGATCATCGTCGACGCGGAGAGCGGCGAGGTGCACATCCGCCCGTCCGGCGAGGTCATCGCCGCGTTCGGCGACAAGGCCCGCTTCCAGGCGCGCCGGCAGCGCAAGTACCGCTCGCTGCGGGACAGACCCGCCGTGACCAAGGATGGTCAGCGCATCGAGATCCACATCAACGCCGGCCTGCAAATGGACGTGCCCCACCTCGCCGAATCCGGCGCCGACGGCATCGGCCTGTTCCGCACCGAATTGCAGTTCATGGTGTCGGCCACGCTGCCGCGGCTGGAGCAGCAGACGCAGATGTACCGCACCGTGCTCGCCGAGGCCCGCGGCAAGCCCGTGGTATTCCGCACCCTCGACGTCGGCGGC
Source organism: Hyphomicrobiaceae bacterium (assembly GCA_051985875.1). GTDB lineage: Bacteria > Pseudomonadota > Alphaproteobacteria > Rhizobiales > Hyphomicrobiaceae > AWTP1-13. Next base: position 3,432 of record JBPYEF010000355.1, on the reverse strand, counting down.
GACAAGGTGCTGCCTTACCTGCGCCAGCCCGTGGAAGAGAACCCGGCGCTCGGCTGGCGCGCCATTCGCCTCGGGCTCGACCGGCCGGGCCTGCTGCGCACGCAGCTGCGCGCGCTGCTGCGCGCCACCGCCGGCGGCGAGCTGCGTCTGCTGCTGCCGATGGTGACGGCCGTCGGCGAGATCGACGCAGCGCGCAGCCTGATCGACCGCGAGGTCGAGCTGCTTGGCCGGCGCGGTGTTGCGGGGCCGAAAGTGGTGCGCCTCGGCGTCATGATCGAGGTACCGGCTCTGCTGTATGACCTCGACCGCGTGTTGCCGCGCGTCGACTTCGTGTCGGTCGGCAGCAACGACCTGCTGCAGTACTTCTTCGCCGCCGACCGCAACAACGCGCGCGTCGCGACACGCTATGACCCGCTGTCCCCGGCGCCGCTGCGCGCCCTGGCCGCGATCGTCCGCGCGGCCGCGCGCCACGGCCGGCCGCTCAGCCTGTGCGGTGAGATGGCCGGCCGCCCGCTGGAAGCGATGGCATTGATCGGACTCGGCTTCCGCGCCATCTCCATGTCTCCGGCCTCGGTCGGACCCGTCAAATCGATGCTGCTCGGGCTCGACGCCGCGGCCCTCGAGCGCTGGCTGTGGGCGACGATCGAGACGGCCCAGGAAGACCTGCGCGCGCGCCTCAAGCGCTACGCCGAGGAGCACGGCGTCGAAATCTGAGGGCTGCGCATTTTGACAACGAGCGGCGTTTTCTGAGACAACTGCCGGCTCAGAGTCTGGCTCCAGCCCCTTGCCTAGACCATGCGTATCAGGAAAGATCGCGCGCATGGGCCGGACGTGGCGGCCCGCGCATCCTCTCGCAGGGTGCGAGGCTCTGGCGCCGTACGGGGGTCCAGCGACGCCGAGCTCGGGCAGATCTTTCAGAACATGCGCGCGGCGATGCGGGCGTCACGTGGGACCATCGCGCGGCGCCTGGCGATCGCGGTTGCCACCATCGATACCTTCGAGGCCGGGGCGGTCGCGGCGTTTCCCCACTGGCCCGAGACGGAGCGGATCGTGCGCGCCTATTGCGCGTTGCTGCGTCTCGACCCGGAGCCGATTTTGTGGCACATCCGCGGGCGACTAAACCCACTGGCGCAGCCCGACCCTTCCCCCGTCGGGCCGTCGCCAGCGCACAGACCGGTCCCGGCCGCTGGTTTTGCTACCGAGCGCGGGCGGCGGCGAAGGATAAGGCGCGGACTCGTGCCGCTCGCAGCGCCATTGGCGTTCGTCGTTGTCGTGCTCGCACTGCTTGAGGCCGCGCCGCTGACACTGTACCGGGGGATTGCGCTACTGCCGCGCGAGCTGCGCAGGCCCTTGCGCTTCGGGCTCGATCAGCTCGTGCTGCTGACCGCAACGCGGCGCGAAGGACTGCGGTGGGTCGACGTCGGCGACCCACGTGTCCGCAAGGCCGCCCGGCTGCAGCCCCCCGCGCGCTAGGCCCGCGCCTAGCGTTCCGGGACAAACCCGATCTCCATATCCACTACCAGAAGCTGCCGATGACCGAAATTCCGACCGAGAAGCTCGACAAGTTGGTTGCGCGCTGGGAAACCATCCGCAGCGAACTGAACCGCGGCGTCAACCAGGCGAACTATGTGCCGTTGCGCAAGGAGTTCGCCGAAATCGATCCCGTGGTGACGACCATCCAGGCAATGCGCGCAGCCGAAAGGGAACGCGCCGAGCTTGCGCCATTGTGCGATAGCGCCGCTGATCCGGAGCTGGCGGCGATGGCGCGGGACGAACTCGCCGGGCTCGACCGGCGCATTGCCGCCCTCGCGGAGGAGCTGCGTGCGCAGCTGTTGCCGAAGGACGCGGCCGACGAACGCAGCGTCATTCTCGAGGTGCGCGCCGGCAGCGGCGGCGACGAGGCCGCCCTGTTTGCCGCCGATCTGTTCCGCATGTACACCCGCTATGCCGAGTACAAGGGGTGGAACACCGAGATCATCAGCCTTTCGGAGAGCGACCTCGGCGGCTTCAAGGAGGTGATCGCCGCGATCCGCGGCAAGGGCGTATTTGCGCGCCTCAAGTACGAATCGGGCGTGCACCGTGTACAGCGCGTGCCGGTAACGGAGGCGAGCGGCCGCATTCACACCTCCGCGGCGACGGTCGCCGTGCTGCCCGAGGCGGAAGAATTTGAGCTGGAGATAAGACCGGAAGACCTGCGCATCGATACCATGCGCGCGGGCGGGGCCGGGGGCCAGCACGTCAATAAGACGGAGTCGGCCGTGCGCATCACCCACTTGCCGACTGGGCTCACCGTGGTGTCGGCAGAAAAGTCCCAGCACCAGAATCGCCGCCTCGCCATGCAGGTCCTGCGCTCGCGGCTGTATGAACTCGAGCGGCAGAAGGCGGCCGACGCACGCGCCGCCCAGCGCAAGGGCCAGGTGGGCTCGGGCGATCGTTCGCAGCGCATCCGCACCTACAATTTTCCCCAGGGCAGGGTCACCGATCACCGCATCGGCGTGACCCTGCACAAGCTCGCGCATCTGCTCGACGGCACCGCCCTCGACGAGTTGCTCGATGCCTTGGCCGCGCACGCGCAGGCGAGCCTGCTGGCAACGGATGCCCATGCCCGCGCCTGAGCCGGAGGGCGTGGCGCCGACGCTCGGCCAGGTGCTGCAGGCGGCCGCGCTCCGCCTTGGGTGTGCCGGCATCGAGCGTCCTCGAGACGAAGCGCGGCACTTGGCCGCCGCGGTGCTCGGCCTAAGCGGTGCGCAGCTGCTCGCCGCGCCGGAACGGCCTGTCGATGGCGCCGCGCTCGCCCGCCTCGAGGAGGCTGTCGCGCGCCGCGCGCGGCGCGAGCCGCTCGCGCGCATTGTCGGTTGTCGCGAATTCTACGGCCGCAGCTTCGCGCTCTCGCCGGCAACGCTGGAGCCGCGGCCCGACAGCGAGACGCTGGTGACGGCGGCGCTGCAGTTGGCCGACGAGGAAGGTTGGCTCGGCGCGCCGATTCGCATCCTCGACGTCGGCACCGGGTCGGGTTGCCTGCTGATAAGCTTGCTCCTGGCACTGCCGAATGCGCGCGGCATCGGCACCGACATCAGTCTCGCGGCGCTGCTGACCGCGCGCCAGAATGCCATCACCCTTGGGGTCGGCGACCGCTGTCAGTTCATCGCTGCGGACGCGCTCGCGGCGCTCGCCGGTGGCTTTGCGATGCTCGTTTGCAATCCTCCCTACATCGCCAGCGCCGACATTGCCGCGCTCGCGCCGGAGGTGCGCTGCTTTGATCCGCATACGGCCCTTGACGGCGGCAGCGACGGGTTGACGATGTTTCGCCGCCTAGCGCACGACATCCCCCGTGTCGTGCCCGACGGCTGGATCGTGCTCGAGGTCGGTCACGACCAAGCCGACGCCGTAGCTGGGCTGCTCGCGCGCCAGGAAGGCGGGCGCGCCGTAGGC